>NZ_JBJDQT010000004.1:238196-268777 GCF_044903565.1 Streptomyces sp. NPDC004065
GCCCTGCGCGGCTCTGCGCGGGGAGCCTGCGCGGCCCCGCGCGAGAGGTCTGCACGGGCGGTGCGAGGGGGGTCTGCACTGTCCCGCACGGGGGGACCTGCGCAGCCCGGCGACAGAGGTTCTGGGCGCTGCGCGGCTCTGCGCGGGGAGCCTGCGCGGCCCCGCGCGAGAGGTCTGCACGGGCGGTGCGAGGGGGGTCTGCACTGTCCCGCACGGGGGGACCTGCGCAGCCCGGTGACAGAGGTTCTGGGCGCTGCGCGGCTCTGCGCGGGGAGCCTGCGCGGCCCCGCGCGAGAGGTCTGCACGGGCGGTGCGAGGGGGGTCTGCACTGTCCCGCACGGGGGGCCCTGCGCAGCCCGGTGACAGAGGTTCTGGGCCCTGCGCGGCTCTGCGCGGGGAGCCTGCGCGACCTCACGGGGAAGACGCGCGGCCCGGCACGGGCCCCTCCTAGGGGCACTGCACGGCTCCGCGTGAGGGGTCTGCGCGGCCCCGCGCGAGGAGCCCTGCACGGCCCGGCGCGGGGAATCTGCGTGATCGTGACCCGCGCAGGGGGGCGGCCGGTGCGGCGGCCCGGCACGGGGACTGCGTGGCGCCTACGCGCCGGACGCGTCGTCGTGCTCCGTCAGGCCCGGCCAGTCGTCGGGGCCGCCGCCCTGCCATTCGATCAGGTCGCTCTCCTCGACCTCGATCCGGTCCAGGTCGGCCAGTCGGAGGATCTCGACGACGTCGTCCAGATGGGTCGCGAGCCCGAGGGTCACGTCCCCCTCGGTCACCCGGCGGGAACCGTCCAGCGCCGGCGCGTGCACCACGATGTGCGGAAGCTTCGTGAGGTTGTCCATGCCTTCAGACTCCTGCGCCGACGGCCCGCCCGCACCCGCACCACCGCACCCGCCCCCCACCGGGCCGCACCGCCGCGGGGGAGGCGGTGCTCACCGCGCGGCGCCGCGGATCACGACGACGGGGCAGGGCGCGTGCTGAGTGCAGTGCTGGGCCACCGATCCCAGCAGCAGCCCCGAGAACCCCCCGAGGCCCCGGCTGCCGACCACGAGCAGGGCCGCACCCCGCGAGGCGCTGAGCAGCACACTGGCGGGGGTGCCGTAGCGCACCTCGGCGCGCACCTCCACCGACGGCTCCGGTCCCGCGGCCTCCTCGACGGCGCGTGCGAGTTCCCGGCGTGCCCGGCCCTCCAGCGCCGCCTCGTCGCCGCTCGACGGCGGCAGCCAGCCGAGCGAGCCGTGGAACTGCGGAATGTCCCAGGCGGTCACCGCCTCCACCACGCCACCGGTGAGCTCCCCCTGGCGCACCGCCCACCGGAGGGCCCGTTTCGACGACTCCGAGCCGTCCACACCGACCACGATGCGGCCCGTCTCGTCAGGCTCGTCGGTCACCCTTCCTCCTCCACTGGACGGCGGGGGACGGCCGCACGCGGCTCCGCGGCCCGCCACCACCCGCACGTCACCCCACGTCACCCCACGTCACCGCACGTCACCGCACGTCACGCACGCCACCGCACCCGGCCTCCAGCGTCCCGGCGCCCGTAGCGCCGCGCAGCCCGGCGGGGCCGTACGGGTGCGGAGCGGGCCGCCGGGGCGGACGGCCGCGCACCGGCCCAGCCCGGGGCACGGGCCGTGCATCGGCCCCGCCCCCGCCCGGCCACGGCGTACCGTCGCCGGGCCGGTCGCCCGTGCCGTCCGGGGCTGCCCCGGAGGCGGGCGCGCGCGTTAGGTTGAGCGCGTGCGATTGCGAGTGGAGTTCACCACCGAGCCCTTCGACCTGGACGAGCCGCCCCAGCACGCCCTGGTGGCGCGCGAGGTCGTCGAGACGGCGGGGCTGGACGCCGTGGACGTCGGCCCGTTCGGCAACACGGCCGAGGGGCCCGCCGACGCCGTGCTCGGCGCCGTGGACGCCCTGCTGCGCCGGACCCTGCGGGCCGGTGCCACCCGGATCTCCTTCCAGGTCAACGTGATCGGGGAGGACGGGAGATGACCGGGGACGAGCCCTTCATCGCGGCCGTGAAACCGCTGGTCGACGCGATCGGCGGGGAACTGGTCCCGCCGGACGAGGCCGGCCCCGACGACGTCGTGCTCCTCTGGGAGGGCGCCCCGGCCGTCGCGGTGCGCCTGCCCCAGCTGGCCGACTCCCTCGACCACATCCTGGCCGCGATGGAGCGCAGACGGGGCACCCCGCTCGCCGAACTGGACCGCAAGGCCAAGCAGGAGGTCGTACGGACGCTGGAGGCGCGCGGCGCCTTCGCGGTACGACACGGGGTGGAGACCGTGGCGAGCGCCCTCGGCGTCAGCCGCTTCACCGTCTACAACTACCTCAACCGCGAGAAGGAACGCTGAGCCCGGCGCGGGCGCGGGCGCGCCGCCCGGCCTGCCACCCGGCACGTCACCCGGAGTTTTCAACAAAGTGTTGACGAGTGCTCCCGGAGGGCGTTAGCTGTCCGCAGCCCGTTCAGCACGACGGCCGTCCGCGGCCACGGAGGCTGCCGTGACCACGACCCCCACGCCACCGGGCCTCGCCCGCTACAACGCCCTGCCGGAACCCGCCGCCCGCGCCGCGCTCCTCGGGATCTGCGCCTCCACCCGATGGGCCGGACGCCTGCTCGCCGCCCGCCCGCACACCACCGCCGAGGACCTCTACGCGCTGAGCGACGCCGCCCTGGCCGAGCTGGACACCACGGATCTGGAGGAGGCGCTGGCCGCGCATCCGCCGATCGGCCGGCCGCGGCCCGGCGACCCCGACTCCGCCCGGGAGCAGCGCGGCATGGCCGGCGCCCCGCCGGAACTGCGGGCCGAGATGCTCGAACTCAACCTGGCCTACCAGGAGAAGTTCGGCCACGTCTTCCTGATCTGCGCCACCGGCCGCAGCGGTGAGCAGATGCGGGACGCGCTCCGCGAGCGGATCGGCAACACACCGGAGCGGGAGCGGGAGATCGTCCGCGCCGAGCTGGGGAGGATCAACCGCATCCGGCTGGCCCGACTCGTCCAGGAGGACGCCCGACCATGACCACCGGCACCACCGCCTCGGTGTCCACGCACATCCTGGACACCTCCGCCGGCCGCCCCGCCCGCGGTGTTCCCGTCCGTCTCTTCGCCCGCCCGGGCCCGGAGGCCGGATGGCGGGCGCTCGGCGGCTCCACGACCGACGCCGACGGCCGGTGCCGGGACCTGCCGGACCTGCCGGAGGGGACGGCCCAGGCGCGGCTCGACTTCGCCGTCGAGCGGTACCTCGAGAACAGCCCGCACTCCGCGCACACCGCCGAGGAGCACACCGCCAAGGAGCACACCGCCGAGGAGCAGGCCGACGCACAGCAGCACGCCCCCGCGGGCCGGCACACCCCCGCGGGCCGCAAAGGCGGCACCCGGGCCTTCTTCCCCGAGGTGACGGTCACGTTCGCCGTCGTGCCGGGCGAGCACTACCACGTACCGCTGCTGCTCAACCCGTTCGGCTACTCCGTGTACCGAGGGAGCTGACCGCATGACCGCCGACTCGAGCCCCGCCCGCCCCGCCCGCCCAGCCGGCCCCGCGGTCCTCGGGCAGAACCAGTACGGCAAGGCCGAGACCCGGGTCGTCAGGATCACCCGGGACGGCGCCACCCACCACATCAAGGACCTGAACGTCTCCATCGCCCTGTCCGGCGACATGGACGAGGTCCACTACTCCGGCTCCAACGCCAGCGTCCTGCCCACCGACACCACCAAGAACACCGTGTTCGCCTTCGCGCAGGAGCACGGCGTCGAGTCGGCCGAGGAGTTCGGCGTCCGCCTCGCCCGGCACTTCGTCACCTCGCAGCGGCCGATCCACCGGGCCCGGGTCCGCATCGAGGAGTACGCCTGGGAGCGCATCGAGCACGCGGGCCGGGGCGCGCACTCCTTCGTCCGCGCCGGACGGGAGACCCGGCTCGCCCAGATCACCTACGACGGCTCCTCCTGGGAGGTCGTCGCCGGACTGACGGACCTGACCGTCCTGAACTCCACCGACTCCGAGTTCCACGGCTACGTCAAGGACCGGTACACCACCCTGCCGGAGACCCGCGACCGCGTCCTGGCCACCGACGTCTCCGCCCGCTGGCGCTTCGGCTGGAGCGACGACGCCCGGCCGGCGCCCGCCTGGAACACGTCGTACGCACAGGTCAGGGACCACCTGCTGCGGGCCTTCGCCGAGACGTACTCCCTCTCGCTCCAGCAGACCCTGTACGCCATGGGGTCCCGGGTCATCGACCGCCGCGCCGAGATCGACGAGATCCGCCTCTCCCTCCCGAACAAGCACCACTTCCTGGTGGACCTGGAGCCGTTCGGGCTGGAGAACGACACCGCCGGCTCCGCCGTGTACTTCGCCGCCGACCGCCCGTACGGCCTGATCGAGGCGACCGTCCTGCGCGACGGGTGCGAGGCGAGGATCCCGGCGGACCTGACCCACGTCTGAAGGGCCCACCCCATGGCAGCAGTCCAGCGCGTCCAGCGCGTCGTCATCGAGAACTGCGCGGTCGCGACCGTCGACGCCCACGACACCGAGTACGCCGACGGGCACCTCGTGATCGCGGGCGACCGCATCGAGTCGGTCGGCGCGGGCCGGGCCCCCGACGGCCTCGCGGGCGTCGTGCGCCGCGTCGACGCGACCGGCCACCTGCTCACCCCGGGACTGGTCAACACCCACCACCACTTCTACCAGTGGATCACCCGGGGCATGGCCACCGACCACAACCTCTTCGACTGGCTCGTCGCGCTGTACCCGGTCTGGGCGCGCATCGACGAGCCGATGGTGTACGCCGCGGCCCAGGGGTCGCTGGCGATGATGGCCCGCGGCGGCGTCACCACGGCCATGGACCACCACTACGTGTACCCGCGCGGCTGCGGCGACCTGTCCGGCGCGATCGTCCGGGCCGCCCGCGAGACGGGCGTCCGCCTCACCCTGGCCCGCGGCTCCATGGACCGCGGCGAGTCCGACGGCGGCCTGCCGCCGGACTTCGCGGTGGAGACCCTGGACGCGGCGCTGGCCGCGACCGAGGCGACCGTCGACGAGCACCACGACGCCTCCTTCGGCGCCATGACGCAGGTGGCCGTCGCGCCCTGCTCCCCGTTCTCCGTGACCACCGAACTGCTCGCTCAGGCCGCGGAGCTGGCTCGCCGCAAGGGCGTGCGGTTGCACACGCACGGGTCGGAGACGGTGGAGGAGGAGAAGTTCTGCCACGAGCTGTTCGGCATGGGCCCCACCGACTACTTCGCGTCGACGGGCTGGCTGGGCGAGGACGTGTGGATGGCGCACTGCGTGCACATGAAGGACTCCGACATCGCCGCCTTCGCCCGGACCGGGACGGGTGTGGCGCACTGCCCGTCCTCCAACGCGCGCCTGGCCGCCGGCATCGCCCGGGTGCCCGACATGCTGGCGGCGGGCGTCCCGGTCGGGCTCGGCGTCGACGGCACCGCGTCCAACGAGTCCGGCGAACTCCACACCGAACTGCGCAACGCCCTGCTGATCAACCGTCTGGGCGCGCACCGCGAGGCCGCCCTCGACACCCGGCGGGCCCTGCGGCTGGGCACCATCGGCGGCGCGCGGGTGCTGGGCCGGGCCGCCGAGACCGGCTCGCTGGAGCCGGGCAAGCTCGCCGACCTGGTGCTCTGGCGGCTGGACACGCTGGCCCACTCCTCGATCGCCGACCCGGTGGCCGCGCTGGTCCTCGGCGCGGCGGCCCCCGTCACGGCCTCCTTCGTGGGCGGGCGGCAGATCGTCGAGGACGGCCGGCTGCTGCACGTGGACGAGGACGCCGTCGCCCGCTCCACCCGCGCCGAGGCCCGCCGCCTGGCCCGCCTGGCCGGGCGGGACTGAGCGGCCGTACTCCCGTACGGACGCCGGCCGGGCCTCAGAAGGCCCGTCGGGCTCAGAGGGCCGCCGGCTCAGAGACCCGTCGGCCCAGCGGGCTGAGAGGTCCGCCGGGCTCAGAGGCCGAACAGGCCCGGCTCCGTGGTCAGTTCCTTGAAGCGCTCCCGCGGGTCGGGCACCAGCCTGCGGGCCTTCAGATCCATCAGGCCGCCGACCGCGGTGATCTCGGCCGCGACCGTGCCGTCCGTCTTGCGCAGGGTCTGCTCGATCCGGAAGGTCTTCCCGCCGCCCCACTCGAAGGCGCACGTCACGTCCACCTCGTCCCCGGCGAGGAGCTCCCGGCGGTAGCGGATGGTCGTCTCCAGGGCGACCGGGCCGACGCCCTCGGCGACGAGGCGGGCCTGGCTGATCCCCGCCGCCCGCAGCAGCGACCAGCGGGCGTGCTCGGCGTAGTTGAGGTAGACGGCCTGATTCAGGTGGCCCTGCACATCGGTCTCGTACCCGCGGACGGTCACCCGGACGGAAAACGGCTCGCTCGAGCTCACTGCATCCCCCTGTCGTTTCTCTTGTTTCCCGTGCACGCCCGGGATCCTGTCGTCGGTGCTCCTCGTGCTCCTCGTGCTCCTCGTGCTCCTCGTGCTCCTTGTGGTCGTCGTGGTCCTCGTGCTCCTCGCGATCCCGGCCCGGCCTCATGTCCGGCGCGGCGACGCCAGGACGTACCGGACCCTCGTCCGGGGCTCCGTGTACTCGCCCGCCTGCCACCCCGCCTCCTCCAGCGTGGCCGTGTACGCCCGCAGCGCCCCGGCGTCGGGCCCGTACACGGCGACGGCCTCCGGCTGCGGGGTCGCCCTGACCTTGTAGCCGTCGGCGTCCGGCCCGGCCGGGCGGTGCCCGCCGGCCTCCAGGGCGAGGGCGGCGGCCGGTACCAGATGGCCGCGCTCCCAGTCGCAGGGCCGGCCGGTGGCGCCGTCCCGGTTGGTCATCCGGCGCAACTCGAGCAGCCCCTGCCAGGCGTTGTGCACTTCGCGCGCCCGGCCCGGACCGGCCGGGGCGCCGGCCGGCTCGTCCTCGCCGCCGACCCGGGCCGCGAACACCCCGCCGGCCGCCGCGGGGGCGCCGCCCGCCGCCGTGTCTCCGGCGGGTGCGCCGGAGGGAGCGTCCGGCTCGGCGTCCTGTCTGAGCCGGTGCCCGGCCGGGGTGAGGAAGTGGTCGTGCGGCGGGCGCGGGTGCCGGAAGGCCAGCCCCCGCTTCACCAGGGCCGCGAGCTGCGCCCCGGTGCCCGTGACGCGGCCGGTCACGGGATCGGCGGCGTCGACGAGGCGCCGCTGCGCGGCGGTCGGCGGTCGTGTCACGGCGTACTCCTCCCCACGTACTCCCCCCAACGTGCTCCGCCTCGCCCCTGCGGCCCGGCTCGTCCGAGACTACGACGCGGGTCCGACAGCCGGGCCCGCGCGCCCGGCCGCCCGCCTCACCGCGGCAGGCCGGGCCGGATGTTCCACCCCGCGATCACCGGCCGCCCGTGCTCCGTGCCCAGGCGGGACAGCGTGCCCGTGGCCAGCTGGAAGTGGGCGCCCTGCGACGCCGCCAGCCCCAGCCGCCGGGCGGTGAGCACCCGCAGGAAGTGGCCGTGGGCCACCAGGAGCACGATCCCCTCGGTGTTGGCCAGCGCTGCGTCCACCTTGCCCAGCATCCGGTCGGCACGCTCCCCGACCTGTTCCGGGGTCTCGCCCGGGTGCTCCGGCGGGCCCGGGACGACCCCGTCGTCGAACAGGAACCAGCCGGGCCGGGTGCGCTGGATCTCGACGGTGGTGACGCCCTCGTAGCCGCCGTAGTCCCACTCCCGCAGGTCCGCGTCCACCCGGGCGTCCCCCATCCCGATGAGCTCGGCCGTCTCCCGTGCCCGCTGCATCGGGCTGACGAACGCCGCGCCGATCCGGTGCGAACGGATCAGCGGCGCCAGCCGCCGCGCCTCCTCCCGGCCGTGCTCGGTGAGCGGCACGTCCGTCCACCCGGTGTGCCGCCCGGACCGCGACCACTCGGTCTCGCCGTGCCGGACGAGAAAGAGATCACCCACGTCCGCCGTCCCTTCCAGCCGTACTCGTCAGCACCGTGTCATACCTTCCGCGCGGCTCACGGGACCGACTCGGCCGGACGGCCACCGCGGCCGGTGACCCCATCCCCTGCCGCGGTCGCCGACGGTGATCATGTACGGAGCCGGTCAACAAGCCGGTGACGCGCGGCATTCCCGGTGCCGGGCGGGAGCGCGGTGGCGGGGCGGGAGCGCAGTGGCGGGCGGCGAGACGCGGCCCGGCGCCTCAGCCCACGGGCCGCGCCTGGCCGCTCGGCGAGCGGCTCGCGCCCGGGGACGTGCTGCCGGAGGGCGAGGGGTCCGTGGAGGGCCGTGCCGTGGGGGAGGGCGTGCGTGAGGGCGGGCTGGTGGTACGCGGGGCGGAGGTGCGGCGGCCGGAGGGACGGGGGGCCGGCGGGGTCCGTGTGGGGGACGGCGTACCGGTCGCGGTGGTGGGGGCGGGCGACGGCGACTGGCTGCGGGCCGCCGGTGGTGCGGGCCGCCGGACCGCGGCGCCGCGGCCCTGGGTCTGATTCCGGCCCGGATGGGTGGTCTCCCGTGTCGGGGAAGCGGCCGGCGCCTCGCTGACCGTGGACGCGGACCGCTCCGGGTACGGCCGGTCCGGGACCGACGCCGCCCGGGGGGCCGCCGACCGGTCCACCACCGACGCGGTGGCCAGGCCGCCGAGGACGGTGAAGGCCGCCGCGGCCAGCGAGCGGACGGCGTACTTGCGCAGCCGCGGCGGACGGTTGCTCCCGGCCGCCGCCGACTCCGCCACGGAGGCGGGGGACCAGGCGGCACCGGGCGGCCCGACGGCCTCCATCGCCCGGGCCGGTTCGGCGGCTTCCGCGGCAGCGGGCGGATCGCCGAGCCCCCCGGCACCGGGCCACCCGGTGGGGCCGGGCGGTTCGGCGGCGCCGGGCGGTTCGACTCCGGCGGGTTCGGCCGCCCACGCGGAGCCCGCCGGCCCCTCGGTCCCGGCCCGCGGCCAGGGAGCCGTGGGCCCGGTGCCGGCGCCGGCACCGGTGTGGGCGGCGGCACCCGGCTCCGCCATGCCGGAGTCGTAGGCCCCGCACTCGGGACAGGTCACCGCGCCGTTGAGCGTGCGGCTGCACGGGATGCAGTAGTCCATGGGCGGCCGCTCAGCCGTGGAGCCGGCGCGGGACGGCGCACGCCGGGACTGCCGTTCTCCGGGCGGGGCGTGGGCCGGTGGCGGCGGGATGCCGAGGGGTCTGCCGGAAAGCGGTCTTTGCCATGTGCGCACCTCATTCACCGGTCTGCGGATGGATCACCGGTCACCGAGGTCAACGGGGCCGCTCGCGGCAGTGCTCAGCCCGCGGCGGAAAAGTGGGGTACGCAACGTGCCCCGGGTGCGCCGCGTCTCTCCGCTCCCGCGCCGCGCTACCCCTGGCGGTAGCCGCTCAGGAAGCGGCCGATCCTGCCGATGGCGGTCTCCAGCACGTCCGCGTGCGGCAGGGTGAGGATGCGGAAGTGGTCCGGGGACGGCCAGTTGAAGCCGGTGCCCTGGACGACCTGGATCTTCTCGCGCAGGAGCAGGTCCAGGACGAACCTCTCGTCGTCGTGGATCCGGTGGACCTTCGGATCGATGCGCGGGAAGGCGTAGAGCGCGCCCCGGGGCTTCACGCACGACACCCCGGGGATCTCGTTCAGCTTCTCCCAGGCGACCTCCCGCTGTTCGTGGAGCCGGCCGCCCGGCGCGGTGAGCTCGCGGATGGACTGCCGGCCGCCGAGCGCGGCCTGGATGGCGTACTGGGCGGGGGCGTTGGCGCACAGCCGCATGGAGGCCAGCATGGTCAGGCCCTCCAGGTAGTCCTTCGCGTGCTGCCGGGGCCCCGTCACGACCAGCCAGCCGGAGCGGAAACCGGCCACGCGGTAGGTCTTGGACAGGCCGCAGAAGGTGAGCACGACCAGGTCGGGGGCGAGCGCGGCGGCCGAGTGGTGCACGGCCCCGTCGTAGAGGATCTGGTCGTAGATCTCGTCGGCGAAGACCATCAGACCGTGCCGGCGGGCGAGGTCGAGGATGCCCTCGAGGATCTCCCTGGGGTAGACCGCGCCGGTGGGGTTGTTGGGGTTGATGATGACGACGGCCTTGGTGCGGTCGGTGATCTTCGCGGCCATGTCGTCCAGGTCCGGGTACCAGTCGGCCTGTTCGTCGCACAGGTAGTGCACCGCCTTGCCGCCCGCCAGGGTCGTCACGGCCGTCCACAGCGGGAAGTCCGGCGCCGGAATGAGGATTTCGTCGCCGTCCTCGACCAGTGCCTGTACGGCCATGGAGACCAGCTCGGAGACGCCGTTGCCGAGGAAGACGTCGTCGACGCCGACCTCCAGGCCGCGCTCCTGGTAGCGCTGGGCGACCGCCCGGCGGGCGGAGAGGATGCCGCGCGAGTCGGTGTAGCCGTGCGCCCGCGGAAGCATCCGGATCATGTCCTGGAGGATCTCCTCGGGCGCCTCGAAGCCGAACAGCGCGGGATTGCCGGTGTTCAGGCGCAGCACGCTGTGGCCCGCCTCCTCCAGCGCGTTGGCGTGCTCGATCACCGGACCGCGGATCTCGTAGCAGACCTCGCTGAGCTTGCTCGACTGCCGGAACTCCATGCGCCGCTTCCCCTCCGGTAGCTGGTGTTGCTTGGTTTTACCAAGTGAGAGCTTGGAAAGTCCAACAACCTGTCTAGACTGCGTCGCATGTCACCTCGCCGAAGCTACGACCAGTACTGCTCCGCCGCCCGCGCGCTCGACGCCGTCGGCGACCGCTGGACCCTGCTGATCGTCCGGGAGTTGCTGGCCGGCCCGCGCCGCTACACGGACCTGCACGCCGATCTGCCCGGAGTGAGCACGGACGTGCTCGCCTCACGGCTGAAGGACATGGAGCGCGACGGGCTCGCCACCCGGCGCAGGCTGCCGCCCCCGGGAGCCGCCTACGTCTACGAACTGACCGCGCGCGGGCGTGCGTTGCTGCCGGTGCTGCAGGCGCTGGGGGAGTGGGGCGAGGCCGGGCTGGGGGAGCGGCGGCCCACCGACGCGGTGCGCGCCCACTGGTTCGCGCTGCCCCTGCTGCGGGGGCTGGACGGCGAGGGCGTCCTCGAAGTGCGGCTGGCGGAGGGGGTGTTCCATCTCCGGCTCGGCGCGCAGGAGGGGCCGGTGTACGGGGACGGGCCGGCGCCCGGTGAGCCCGACGCGCGGATGCTGCTCGACTCCGCGACCTGCGAGGCGGTCGCCCGGGGGGAGTTGAGCCCGGCGGAGGCGGTGCGCGGCGGACGCGCGGAGGTGACCGGCGAGGGGGCACTGGCCAAGGCCCTGCTGGCGCTGCGGGAGCGGTGAGACGAGGCCCGCCGGGACCGTCCGGCGGACCTGGTGGCGGTGCGCCGAGGGGGACCGGGCCGGGGCGTCCGGGCGGGGACGTCCGGACGGGCCTCGTCGTGGAGCACCGGAGGCGCGGGCGCCGGCCGCACGGGCCGGCCGCACGGGCCGGCCGCACGGGCCCGCCGCACGGGCCCGCCGCACGGGCCCGCCGTACAGGCCGACCGTGCTCCGACCGGGTGCTTCAGCCGGCCGGGGGCGGGCGGACGGACGCGCCGTCCGGCCGCCCCCGGCCGGGGTGGGTCAGGCGCCCGGCGGCACCCGGGAGGGACGGCCCGGTCCGCGGGTCAGCGCGTAGCCGCCGATGCCGGCCAGCGCGGCCAGCACTCCGCCGATGCCGGTCCACACCCACCGGTCGGACCACCAGCCGGAGGACCAGCCGTCGTCCGGCTCGATGCCCGACAGCACCGCCGTTTTGCCCGAACCTTCGTCCTTCCGCGCGGACTTGGCCGCGATGCCCGGGACCAGCGGTTCGGCCAGCGAGCCGTCCACGGCCGCCGCGCCGCCGATGTCCTTGGAGTCGGCCCGCACCTCGGCGCTCACCGGCAGACCCAGGTCGGACGACTGGAGGCCCACCACCGTCAGCCGGACGTAGTACGTGCCCGGCAGCGGGTCGTCGGCCCACGGCTCCGACCAGGCGCGCACCGTGCGCAGCACACAGGCCAGTTCCACCGAGGCGGTGCCCGGCGCGGCGGTGCGCGTCTGGGCGCCGTACTGGCACGCCTGGCGGCGCCGCAGGCCGTCGTAGACGTCGATCTGCCAGGTCTGCGTGGTGTGCCGGTCCGGCAGCTTCACCGTCGCCCGGACGGTGGGCCGCTGTCCCGCGTCCGCCGGGAACGACCAGTACAGGTAGTCGCCCGTGGAGCCGGAGGCGGTGGCCCGCTGCCCCTGCTCGATCTCCGTCGCCGTACGGAACGACGTGCCGGCCCGCGTCGGGGCGTCGCTGTCGCCGCCGGCGCCCGGGGACGGCGAGGAGTCCGCCGCCGCGGGGCCCGCGGCCAGTCCGAGGGCCAGCAGCGCGCCGCTCAACACCCTGATCATCCGCATCAGTTGGTCCTCCAGACCGCGACCCGCCAGCGCGACAGCCAGCCCCACACCAGACCGGCCAGGAAGCCGGTCAGCACCAGTGCGCCGAGCAGCCACCAGCCGCGTCCCAGACCGAACGCCGCCACGTCGGCGGCCCGGTCCGGGCCGTCGACCACGTCGACGGTCAGCTCCAGCGGCAGACCCGGCGTGGTCTTCACCCCGGCGGCCGCCGAGAAGGAGTTGGTGACCTGCAGGCACACCGTCTCCGCCGGGGCGTCCTCGTCGTCGCTCTCCGGCCTCGGGTAGCGCAGGCCCGTGGAGATGACGTCGGTACGGCCGTTGCCCGCGGCCTCACCGCGCACGATCTCACGGCCGTGCACCGTCACGGCCCGCAGCAGCACCCCGTAGTCGGGGTTCACGGCCCGGTCGTCGGCCACGCTCACCGAGGTGCGCAGCTCCTGCCCGGCGCCGAGGTCCACCCGGTACCAGCGCTGCTGCCCGAACTCCTCGCGGTCGGTGTACAGACCGGACTTCAGGGCCGGGGCCTTGGCGCAGTCGGCGGCGCCCTCGGTGGCGACCGGGGTCACCACCGGGTCGGCGGCCCGGTCGACCAACTGGCCGACGCGGTCCGTGAGCTGCTCCTTGTGCTGCACGGAGGTGTAGGTGCCGCCCGTGGCGTCGGCGATGCAGCTGAGCTGGTCACGGGTCTTGGCGTCCGGGACCAGGCCGAGGGTGTCGATGGTCAGGCCGATGCCCTTGGCGGCTATCTCGCGGGCCACCTCGCACGGGTCCAGCGGCCGGCAGGTGTCCTCGCCGTCGCTGATCAGCACGATACGGCGGGTGCCGTCGCCGCCGTCGAGGTCCGCCGCCGCCTTCAGCAGGGCGGGCCCGATCGGTGTCCACCCGGTCGGCGCCAGCGTGGCGACCGCCGCCTTGGCGTCGGTGCGGTTCAGCGGGCCGACGGGGTAGAGCTGCGCGGTGTCCTTGCAGCCCGTCCTGCGGTCGTTGCCGCGGTAGTTGGCGCCCAGGGTGCGGATGCCGAGCTGGACCTCCTCGGGCGTCGCGTCGAGCACCTCGTTGAAGGCCTGCTTGGCGGCGGCCATCCGCGTTCCGCCGTCGATGTCCCGGGTGCGCATGGAACCGCTGACGTCCAGGACGAGTTCGACCTTGGGCGCGGCCCCGCCCTCCGTCTCGTCGGCGTGCGCGCCGGCGGGGAGGGCGATCCCGGCCGTCAGGGCGGCGAGCAGAGCACAGACGCCCGCCGCCAGCCGTTGTCTTGTGATCATCGGCGGATCTTATTGACCGAGGGTGCCGTGCTCCAAAACGAGCGGGTTGGGCAGCGCCGCCCACTGGTCGCCGGGCACCCGCGGGGAAAGCCGCATCAGGGTCAGCGCCTTGGCGGGCAGCGGCTCCCCGCACAACGCCGCCAGATCCGCGGAGGGCGGCAGATCACCGACCACACTCTCCAGCGCGGCCCGCAGCGCCGCGCCCGACCCCGCCACGCCCGCCAGCGCGCCCGCGACCAGCGAGCCGAACAGCTTGCGCCGCAGGGCCACGGGGTCGTCGGTGAGATTGCGGGCGGGCAGCCGCGGCACCGTCAGACCGTGCCGGGCCAGCCGGGCCGGGCTGACCCGGATGTCGGCCAGGTCCCGGTAGACCAGCCGCAGCGGCGCGCCCCGCGCGGACAGCACCACCAGGAGGTTCTGGCCGTGCGCCTCCAGCGCCACGCCCAGCTCCAGCAGCCGCAGTCCGGCGCCGAGCGCCAGGCGGGTGAAGTCCGCGAGCCAGGACGGGGAACCGGTCAGGCCGGTGCGGCCGAGCGCGGCCACCGGGAGCACGTGCTCGCCGGGCGAGACGTAGGCGCGCGGCGACTCGCGCCACAGCGCCGCGAGGTCCGGCGAGCCGGCGGCGGCCGCGCCCAGCGTGCGGGTGATGTGCAGCAGCCCGTCCGCGCGGCCGGCCAGGTCCTCCGCGAACGCCGACAGCGCCGCCGACGCCGCGACCGAGGCCACCGAGATGTCCCGCACGGACGACGTCAGCCGGGCGCTCAGCGCGGTCTTGACGTGCGGACCACCGGGCACCGCCAGGGTGCGCAGCGACATCAGCGGGCGCGCCTCGAACACGCCGTCCGCGCAGCGCCGCCGCAGCACGTGCTCCGCCTGCCAGGGGTGCACCGGCAGCAGCAGCCGCCCGCCGTCCTCGAACTGCTCCGGCCACGCCCCGCTCACCAGGCACTCCGCGGCCGGCACGGCGAGCAGCCCGAGCCGCACCGAAGGCCGGTGCTCCGGGGCGTACGCGAGCTGTTCGGCCACCGAGAAGCCGGGCCGGGAACGGCAGTTGGGGTGGAAGGGGTGGCCGTCGACCACGCTCTGCTCCCACTCCCAGTCCTGTGCGGGCCACTCGTGCGGGTGAGTCCCCCGGCACTGCGGCCGGTTGGCCCGGGACAGCGCCAACGAGGCCACGCTGTGCCCGAGTTCACCGGCCAGCGCCTCGCCGTGCGGCACGGCGAGGTCCGCCGTCAGCCGGGCCGGATCGTCGTGGGCCGTGCCGTCCAGGTGGACGACGCCGGTGCGGGCGGCCGTGGCATAGGGGTCGGCCGGCGGCCCGCACAGACGACGGCCGTCGCGCAGCCGCAGGACCAGCCCGTCGCGCAGGCGTTCCCGGCCGGCGATCCACGGCAGCGGCTCGTACGCCAGGGCGCGCCACAGCCGGGACAGCACGGACGCCCGGGCGCCGGCCAGCTCCGCCGCGTACCGTGGCACGAGGCCGGGGCGCACGGCGGCGAGCTCCTCGGCGACCTCGGTCTCGGCGGTGGGGGGAGGGTGCACGGGCGGGCTCCTAGGGGGCGGGTCGGGCGTCACGGTAGCGCGCGCCCGGCCGCCATACTGATCATCTCCGGACGGTGACCGTGTGGACGTATGGAACGAATGGACGCGTGGAGCCCATGCCCCTTGGCGAGGACGTCGCGGAGCGCGCCGACGCGTACGCGGCCGCACCCCTGCTGAACTGCCTGCTCCGCGAGGTGGCGCGGCCCTGCCCGGACCAGGAGGGACGCCCCGACCAGGACGGACGCCCGGACGAGGACGGGCGGCGGGTGTACCGGCTGCCCGGCGGGGGCCGGCTACTGCGGGTGCGCGGCGGGCGCCGGCCCACCGAGCCCGAGGTGTACGCCGCGGGCGCCTGGCAGCGCGTCGACCACACGGAACTGGTCAAACTGGTGAGCGAGGAGCTGCGGCGGCACACGGGGCTGTCCAACCACGAACTGCCCGCCGAGATGCTCGACAGCCGGGAGGCGGTGGCCGCGCTGCTCGCCGCCCGCAACCGTACGCCGGCCCCCGAGGACCCGTACATCCGCTCCGAGCAGTCCCTGGTCACCGGCCACCCCTGCCACCCCGCGCCCAAGGCGCGCGGCGGCGGCCCGGTCGCCTCCTGGCTGCCGTACGCCCCCGAGGCGTACGCCCGTTTCCCGCTGGAACTGCTCGGGGTGCGCGAGGACGCGGTCGTCGAGGAGGGCGACACCTCGGCGCTCGACGCGCTCGGCCAGGCCCCGCCCGGCTACCGGCTGCTGCCCGCCCACCCCTGGCAGCTCGACCTGGTGGGCCGCGAACTCGCCGGCGCCTTCGCGGACGGCCGGCTGCTGCGGCTCGGCCCGACCGCCTTCCAGGTGCGGCCCACGGCGGCGGTGCGCACCGTCCACGCCGCCGCGCGGGACCTCTTCCTGAAGTTCAGCCTGGACGTGCGCATCACCAACGACGTGCGCCGGCTGTGGCGCCACGACCTGTCCCGGCTGCGCCGCACGGACGCGGCGGCCGCGGGCGCCTTCGCCGCCCGCGGCGGTCCGGCCGCCTGGCTGAGCGACCGCGGGCACCGCACCGCCGGCTTCGCCCACGAGGAACTGGCCGTCGTGGTGCGCGACGGGCTGGGCGGCCATCTGCTGCCCGGCGCCACCCCGCTGCTCACCGCCGCGCTCGCCGAGGGCTTCGCGGGCAACCCGCTCGACGGCCCGGTGGACCCCGACGCCTGGTGGCAGGCGTATCTGCGCCAGGTCGTGCCGCCGGCCCTGGAGGTGTTCGACCGCCACGGCGTCGTCCTGGAGGCCCATCTGCAGAACACGCTGATCGCCGTGGACGCCTCCGGCACCCCCGTGCAGGCGCTGTTCCGGGACGCGGAGGGCGTGAAGCTGCTGCCGGAGGTGGAGCGGGCGGCCGGCTGGGAGCGGCTGGTGTACTGCCTGGTCGTCAACCACCTCACCGAGATCGCCGGGGCCCTCGCCGAACGCCGGCCCGGCTTCGACCCCTGGCCCGCCGCCCGCCGGGAGTTCGCCCGCCACGACCTGCCCGAGATCGCCGGGCTGCTCACCGCCCCGGCCCTGCCCGCCAAGACCAATCTGCTGCTGCGCTGGACGGGCGCGGACGGCGCCGCGGCCCGCTACCTGCCCCTGCCGAACCCGCTGACCGGCGGGCTGATCGCCCGCTGACCGCCGTCTGACCAGCGGGCTGATCGCCCGCTGACCGCCGTCTGACCAGCGGCTGACCGCCGGCTGACCGGCGAAGGGCCCGGGCCGCTGCTGCCGTACCCTGGCCGGTGTGCTGCGCGACGTGACTGCCGTTCGATACGTGACCCCGCTGCGGTCGGGCGGTTCCGTGCCCGGCGTCGTCGAGGCCGACGACCTCGGCACGTACGTCGTGAAGTTCACCGGGTCGGCGCAGGGACGCAAGGCGCTGGTCGCGGAGGTGATCGTCGGGGAGCTGGCGCGCGCCCTCGGGCTGCGGTTCCCCGAACTGGTGCTGGTGCACTTCGACCCGGGGATCGCCGGCCACGAACCCCACCAGGAGGTGCGGGACCTGCTGCACGCCAGCCACGGCGTCAACCTCGGCATGGACTACCTGCCGGGCGCGCGCGACTTCACCCCGGACGTGGCGAGGACGTTCGCGGTGGACCCGCTGGAGGCCGGGCGGATCGTCTGGCTGGACGCGCTGACGGTGAACGTCGACCGCACCGTGCACAGCTCCAACCTGATGGTCTGGCCGACCTTCGGCACCGCGCCCCCGCGCCTGTGGCTGATCGACCACGGCGCGGCCCTCGTCTTCCACCACCGCTGGGACACCTCCGAGCCCGGCAAGCGGTACGACTTCCGGCACCACGCCCTCGGCCACTGCGCGCCGGACGTCCGCGCCGCCGACGCCGAACTGGCGCCCAGGGTGACCCGGGAGCTGCTGCGGGACATCCTCGCCGAGGTGCCGGACGCCTGGCTCGCCGAGGAGCCCGGCTTCGCCACGCCCGCCGACGCCCGCGAGGCCTACGTCGGCTACCTGGACGCGCGGGCGCGGGCGTCCGCGCGGTGGCTGCCCACGGACTTCCCGAGCCGGGAGCAGATCGCCGCCGAGGACGCCGCCCGCGCGGCCCGCACCCGGCAGGACCGCCCGGACTGGCTCAAACGCGTGCCCGACCTGCACGGCCGGCCGGCCGCGGAACAGGACTGGTCGGTCCACCTGGAGTGACCGGCCCGCAGGCGCGGGGCCGGCCCCCGGGCCGGACCGGCCCCGGGCTGCCCGCGGGCCGGGGGCTCAGCCCTCGAGCTGCTCGTAGGCCGGCAGGGTCAGGAAGTCGGTGTAGTCCTCGTCGAGGGCGACCTTCAGGAACAGGTCGTGGGCCTGCTGCCAGCGCCCGGCCGCGTAGGCGTCCTCGCCGATCTCCGCGCGGACGGCGTCCAGTTCGGCGGCGGCGAGCCCGCGGGCGAGTTCCGCGGTCGCCTTCTCGCCGTTCTCGAACTCGACGCCCGCGTTGATCCACTGCCAGATCTGGGAGCGGGAGATCTCGGCGGTGGCCACGTCCTCCATCAAGTTGAAGATCGCGACCGCGCCGGAGCCGCGCAGCCAGGACTCGATGTAACGCAGGCCGACCTGGACGGCGTTGACCAGCCCCGCGTACGTGGGCCTGGCGTCCAGGGAGTCCACCGCGATGAGGTCGGCGGCCTCGACGCGGACGTCCTCGCGCAGCCGGTCCTTCTGGTGCGGGCGGTCGCCCAGCACCCGGTCGAAGGACTCCATGGCGACCGGCACGAGGTCGGGGTGGGCGACCCAGGAGCCGTCGAAGCCGTCGTTCGCCTCCCGGTCCTTGTCGGCGCGGACCTTCTCGAAGGCCACCCGGTTGACCTCCGGGTCCCGGCGGGAGGGGATGAAGGCCGCCATGCCGCCGATGGCGTGCGCGCCGCGCCGGTGGCAGGTGCGCACGAGGAGTTCGGTGTACGCCCGCATGAACGGGGCCGTCATGGTGACCGCGTTGCGGTCCGGCAGGACGAACCGCGGCCCGCAGTCCCGGAAGTTCTTGATGATGGAGAACAGGTAGTCCCAGCGCCCGGCGTTCAGGCCGGAGGCGTGGTCGCGCAGCTCGTAGAGGATCTCCTCCATCTCGTACGCGGCCGTGATCGTCTCGATCAGGACGGTGGCGCGGATCGTGCCCTGCGGGATGCCCAGGTGGTCCTGGGCGAGCACGAACACGTCGTTCCAGAGGCGGGCCTCCAGGTGCGACTCCGTCTTCGGGAGGTAGAAGTAGGGCCCCTTGCCGAGGTCGAGCAGGCGCCGGGCGTTGTGGAAGAAGTACAGGCCGAAGTCGACCAGGGCGCCGGGCACCCGGGTGCCGTCCGCGTCGACGAGGTGCCGCTCGTCCAGGTGCCAGCCGCGCGGCCGCATGACGACCGTGGCCAGCTCTTCGTCCGGACGCAGGGCGTAGGTCTTCCCGGAGGCGGGATCGGCGAAGTCGATGCGGCGCCGGTAGGCGTCGATCAGGTTCAGCTGGCCGAGGACGACGTTCTCCCAGGTGGGGGAGGAGGCGTCCTCGAAGTCGGCGAGCCAGATCCGGGCGCCGGAATTGAGCGCGTTGACCGTCATCCTGCGGTCGGCGGGACCGGTGATCTCCACCCGGCGGTCCTGGAGCGCGTCCGGGGCCGGGGCCACCTGCCAGGAGTCGTCCGCGCGGATCTCCGCGGTCTCGGGGAGGAAATCGAGGGAGGAGGTGCGGGCGATCTCGGCGCGGCGCCGCGCCCGGCGGGCCAGGAGCTCGTCGCGGCGCGGCGTGAACCGCCGGTGCAGCTCGGCCACGAAGGCGAGCGCCGCGTCGGTCAGCACCTCCTCCTGCCGGGGCAGCGGCCCGGCGCCGACGACGGACAGCGGGGACGGCGCTGGTGCGGACATGGGCTGTCACTTCCTTCGGGAGCCTTTTCAGCGAACCACGTTCGTCGGCACCCTGCCGTGGCACGAGGCGCCGGGCCGGTGAGTGCGGCGGAGGACATCCGGTCGGCGGCCGGACCCTTCTGGCACGTGGATGCTAGTTTCCTCATGGTGGAAGTTCAACGTTCTGTTGCGCCACTCGGCCCGGGCGCCGAAGGGTTCGGCCGGGGCGCCGAGAGGTCCGGCCCGGGCGCTGAAGGGTCCGGCCGGGGGGCCGAAAGGTGCCGCAGGTCGTCCTCGGTGTCGATGTCGTACGCCCGCGCCACGTCCGCGCACTCCACCCGGACGATCTCCTCCTCGTGCTCCCGCAGATAGGCGCGGGCGCCCCGGTCCCCGGTCGCCGCCGCAGCGACGCCCTCCCAGTGCAGCGCGCCGAGGAGCACCGGATGGCCGCGCACCCCGGCGTACGCCGCCGTCACCAGCGACGCCTCGTCGCGGTAGGCGCCCAGCACCCGCGCCACCGCCTCCGCCCCGATGCCCGGCTGGTCGACCAGGCAGACCAGCGCGGCCCGGGCACCCGTGCCGGTCAGCGAGGCCAGCCCCGCCCGCAGCGACGAGCCCATGCCCCGCTCCCAGTCCGGGTTGTCGACGAGCACACAGCCGTCCAGCCGGGCCCGCCGCCGGACCTCGTCCGCCCGCGCGCCGAGCACCACGTGCACGCGGGCGCAGCCGGCGGCGCGCAGGGCCCCGGCCGCGTGCTCCACCAGCGGCCGGCCCCGGTGCGCGAGCAGCGCCTTGGCGCGCCCGCCGAGCCGCCGCCCGCCACCGGCCGCCAGCACCAGCCCGGCGACCTCGCCGCCCGCCCGGGTCCCGGCCGTCGCGCCGCCGTCGGTCCGGCCCGCGTCCGTCGTGCCGTCGTCGGTCCGGCCTCCGCCCGTTCCGCCGCCGTCCGTCCGGCGCGCGTCCGTCGCGCCGTCGTCCGGCCGGCCCCTTGCCGGCCCGCCGTCGTCCGTCCCTCGTGGCTCGCGTGTCATACGTCCTGCATACCCCGGCCGCCCCGCAGGACTGAATTTGTGTCCGTACGGTGGCGCATCCCGGGCAGGTTGGCGTTTACTGACCGCGTCCCCGGTGCCCTATCCGCTCCACAGGGATGTCCGGCGGATCACGAGTCTGACGCGAGCAGGAGCCAGGGGGAGGGCTGTGTTGCGTAGCGTGGGGCAAAGGCCAGTGACCGGCAGCGGCGAGGACCCGAGGGTGGCGGGACTGCGCACCGCGGTCTCCCGACTGCGCCGCGAACTCGCCGCCCATCCAGTGGAGTTTCCCGACCGGGCCATAGCGGAGGACGAACTCGCCGCCCTCGCCTCGATGGCCACCCACGGCGTTCCCGAGACCCGGCGGCTGCGCCGTTCCCTGCTGCTGATCGCCGGCTCGATCGGCTCGGTCAGTGCCCTGGCGGACGGGCTCTCCGAGGTCCGGGCGGCCGTGGACCAGTTCCGCGAGCCGCCGGGCCGCTGAGCCGCCGGGCCGCCGGGCCGCTGAGCCGCCGGGCCGCCGGGCCCCTGAGCCGCCGGGCCGCTGACGCGCCGACGCTCAGGCCGCCGGGTCCGGCCCGGTCAGCGCCCGGGACAGCTCCACGGCGACCTGCTTGAGGACCGGCACGATCCGCTCGGTCGCCTCCTCCGTGACCCGGCCCGCCGGGCCCGAGACGGAGATGGCGGACGCCGTGGGGGAGCCGGGCACGGTGACCGCGAGGCAGCGGACGCCCATCTCCTGCTCGTTGTCGTCCAGGGCGTAGCCGAGCCGGCGCACGTCCGCGAGGGCCGTGAGGAAGGCGTCCGGAGTGGTGATCGTCCGCTCCGTCGCGGCGGGCATGCCGGTGCGGGCGAGCAGGGCGCGCACCTCCTCCTCGGGGAGGTGCGCGAGCAGCGCCTTGCCCACGCCCGTGGAGTGCGGCAGGACCCGGCGGCCGACCTCGGTGAACATCCGCATCGAGTGCCGGGACGGCACCTGTGCCACGTACACGACCTCGTCGCCGTCGAGCAGCGCCATGTTCGCCGTCTCGCCGGTCTCGTCGACCAGGCGGGCGAGATGGGGACGGGCCCAGGCGCCCAGCAGCCGGGAGGCGGACTCGCCCAGGCGGATCAGCCGCGGGCCGAGCGCGTACCGGCGGTTGGGCTGCTGGCGGACGTAGCCGCAGGCCACCAGGGTGCGCATCAGACGGTGGATGGTGGGCAGGGGCAGCCCGCCGGCCGCCGACAGCTCGCTCAGCCCGACCTCGCCGCCCGCGTCCGCCATCCGCTCGAGCAGGTCGAAGGCCCGCTCGAGCGACTGGACGCCACCACCGCCGCCGGACTTGGCGGAGCCGGTGGTGCTGGCGCGGGACGTCGGCACGGCGCGTTCCTTTCGCGGCTGGCGGGAAGGGGCCACAGACTACCCGGGGGCGGCCCGCCGCCCACCGTGCGCGGGGCGGCCGGCCGCCCACCGTGGGTACGGCTCGCGGACGTCCGTCCCGTCCCCGGAATTCTGGTCCCGCCCAGCGGAAAGGTCCAGGCCGAGCCCGGTGCGCCCGTCCGGCCGCCGGCCCGGCCGGGTCCCTCTTGACGGGGCGTGAGGGGGAGTGAAGACTCCTTCAACACTGTGTTGAAGCAAGGGAGGGTCCGGTGCCCGACGCCCGTCTCGTGCCGCGCTCGACGCCCGACCTCGTGCTGCGCTCCACGCGCGTCGTCACCCCCGGCGGCACCCGCCCCGCCTCGGTCGCGGTGACCGACGGCACGATCACGGCCGTACTGCCCCACGACGCCGGCGTGCCCCCCGCGGCCCGCCTGGAGGACCTGGGCGACGACGTCCTGCTGCCCGGCCTGGTCGACACCCATGTGCACATCAACGAGCCCGGCCGCACCGAGTGGGAGGGTTTCCGGACCGCGACCCGCGCGGCGGCGGCCGGCGGCATCACCACCCTGATCGACATGCCGCTCAACTCCCTCCCGCCGACCACGACCGTGGGCAACCTGCGCGTCAAGCGGGACGCGGCCCGCGGCCAGGCCCACGTGGACGTCGGCTTCTGGGGCGGCGCGCTCCCGGACAACACCGGGGAGCTGCGCCCGCTGCACGAGGCCGGGGTCTTCGGCTTCAAGGCGTTCCTCTCCCCCTCGGGCGTGCCGGAGTTCCCCCACCTCAGCCGGGACCGGCTCGCCCGGTCGCTCGCGGAGATCGCCGGGTTCGGCGGCCTGCTCGTCGTACACGCCGAGGACCCGCACCACCTCGCCGCCGCCCCGCACCGCGGCGGCCCGAAGTACGCCGACTTCCTCGCCTCCCGCCCGCGCGCCGCCGAGAACGCCGCCGTGGCCGCCCTGATCGACGAAGCCGGGCGGCTGGACGCGCGCGTGCACGTGCTGCACCTGTCCTCCGGCGACGCGCTGCCCCTGATCGCCGGCGCCCGGGCACGGGGAGTGCGGATCACCGCCGAGACCTGCCCGCACTACCTCACCCTGACCGCGGAGGAGGTCCCGGACGGCGCCGCGGAGTTCAAGTGCTGCCCGCCCATCCGCGAGGCCGCCAACCAGGACGCGCTGTGGCGGGCGCTGGCCGACGGCACCGTCGACTGCGTGGTCACCGACCACTCGCCCGCCACCGCCGACCTCAAGACGGACGACTTCGCCACCGCCTGGGGCGGCATCTCCGGCCTCCAGCTGAGCCTGCCCGCCGTGTGGACCGAGGCCCGGCGGCGCGGCCACGGCCTGGACGACGTCGCCCGCTGGATGGCGGCGCACACCGCCCGCCTCGTCGGGCTCGACCGGCGCAAGGGCGCCATCGAGCCCGGCCGCGACGCCGACTTCGCGGTCCTCGCGCCCGAGGAGACCTTCACCGTGGACCCGGCCGCCCTCCAGCACCGCAACCGCGTCACCGCGTACGCCGGCCGCACCCTGTACGGCGTGGTGCGGGCCACCTGGCTGCGCGGCGAACGCATCCACGCGGACGGCCGGTTCACCGCCCCGAGCGGCCGGCTGCTGACGAGACACGGGACTGAGGAAAGGAAGGCCTGACCACCGTGACGGCGATTCCCCGCTTCACCGGCCCCGCGCACCCCTACGGCGGCGGCGACCCGTACGCGGACTACCGCACGGCCGCCTTCCCCTTCCCGCACGCCGTCGACCTCGCCGACCGACGCCTCGGCGCGGGCGTCGTCGCCGCGAGCGACGAGTTCTTCGCCGACCGCGAGAACCTGCTGCTGCCCGAGCGCGCCGAGTTCGACCCCGGGCGCTTCGGCCACAAGGGCAAGATCATGGACGGCTGGGAGACCCGGCGCCGCCGCGGCGACCGCGCCGGTCACCCCTGGCCCGACGAGGACGACCACGACTGGGCGCTCGTCCGGCTCGGCGCGCCGGGCGTCGTGCATGGCGTCGTCGTCGACACCGCCCACTTCCGCGGCAACCACCCCGAGGCGGTGTCCGTCGAGGGCACCGACCTGCCCGGCACCCCGTCCC
Source organism: Streptomyces sp. NPDC004065 (assembly GCF_044903565.1). Lineage (NCBI taxonomy): Bacteria > Bacillati > Actinomycetota > Actinomycetes > Kitasatosporales > Streptomycetaceae > Streptomyces > Streptomyces sp. NPDC004065. Next base: position 262,145 of record NZ_JBJDQT010000004.1, read on the forward strand.
CGGCGGAACTCCTGGCCGACGGCGTCCGGTGGACCACCCTCGTCCCCCGCACCCCCGTCGGCGGCCACGCGGCCAACGGCTTCGAGGTGTCCGTCCCGCGCCGCTTCACCCACCTGCGCCTCAACCAGTACCCCGACGGCGGCATCGCGCGGCTGCGCGTGTACGGCGAGGTCGTGCCCGACCCCGGGTGGCTCACGGCGCTCGGCACCTTCGACGTGGTCGCCCTGGAGAACGGCGGCCGGGTCGAGGACGCCTCCGACCTCTTCTACTCGCCTGCCGCCAACACCATCCGGCCGGGCCGCTCCCTGCGGATGGACGACGGCTGGGAGACCCGGCGCCGGCGCGACCGGGGCCACGACTGGATCCGCTACCGGCTGGCGGCCCGGTCCGAGATCCGGGCGATCGCGATCGACACCGCCTGCCTCAAGGGCAACAGCGCCGGGTGGGCCTCGGTCTCCGTACGGGACGACGGGGACGACGGGGACGGCGGGGACGGAAGGGGCGGCGGGGACGCCGGGGACGGCGAGTGGACGGAGATCCTGCCCCGGACCCGGCTCCAGCCCGACAGCGACCACCGCTTCGTCCTGCCCGCGCCCGTCGTCGGCACGCACGCGCGCGTGGACATTTACCCCGACGGCGGCCTCTCCCGGCTGCGCCTGTACGGCTCCCTCACCGGCGACGGAGCGGCACGCCTCGCCGCCCGCCACCGCGAGCTGGGCGGCTGATCCGGCCGAGCTGGGCGGCTGACCCGGCGGCCGAGCCGACGTCGGAGCCGATCCGTCGGAGCCGATCCGTCGGAGCCGATCCGGGGGAGCCCGTCCGGGGGAGCCCGTCCGGGGGAGCCCGTCCGGGCGAGCGGAACTCAGTCGTCCATCTCGCGCGTTGTCCTGCCGTGACTCTTCAGCAAGAAATCGTCGGCAACGCCATGCAGATGGCGGTCGTCAACCTCAGTCCCGGCCAGACCGTCTACTGCGAGGCCGGGAAATTCCTGTTCAAGACGGTGAACGTGACCATGGAGACCCGCCTGTCGGGTCCGTCCGGCAACGGCGGCAGACAGGCCCAGGGCGGCTCCGGCGGGGGCGGCACGGGCGGTGGCATGGGCGGCCTGCTCCGCCAGGCCATGGGCACCGCCCTGCAGGCCGGCCAGCGCGTCCTGGCCGGGGAGTCGCTGGCCTTCCAGTACTTCACCGCCCAGGGCGGCGGCGAGGGCACGGTCGGCTTCGCCGGCGTGCTGCCCGGCGAGATGCGCGCGCTGGAACTGGACGGCACGCGCGCGTGGTTCGCCGAGAAGGACGCCTTCGTGGCCGCCGAGTCCACCGTGGACTTCGGGATCGCCTTCACCGGCGGACGCACCGGCATGAGCGGCGGCGAGGGCTTCGTCCTGGAGAAGTTCACCGGGCACGGCACGGTGATCATCGCGGGCGCCGGCAACTTCATCGACCTCAACCCGGCGGACTTCGGCGGCCGCATCGAGGTCGACACCGGCTGCGTCGTCGCCTTCGAGGAGGGCATCCAGTACGGCGTCCAGCGCGTCGGCGGTCTCAACCGCCAGGGGATCATGAACGCCGTGTTCGGCGGTGAGGGACTGTCCCTGGCCACCCTGGAGGGCGACGGCCGGGTCATCCTCCAGTCCCTCACCATCGAGAGCCTCGCCAACGCCCTGAAGAAGGCCCAGGGCGGCGACAAGCAGGGGCCGACCGGGGGACTGTTCTCCACCCACGCGGGCTGACCACCGCGGCCGGCGGCTCAGCGGCCGGCGGCTCCTTCCGGCCGTCGGAAGCCGTCCGGAGGCGCCACCCCGTGGCGCCTCCGGCGGTCCACAGGTGGCTCCCGGCGGGTGTGCGGTGCGCCGAAAGTCGGCGGCGCCGCGACTTCGGTCGACGATCCGCCGCGAGGGGCGGTGCGGCGGGCCCGCGCTGCGTACATTGCCCACCGTGAGGGGTGACGGGACAACGGGGGAGCCGCCGGTGCGTACCGGGCGGCGCTGGTGGCTGCCGTCCGCGGTGGCGGACGAACTCGATCCGGACGCGGGACCGCCGGGGCGCTCCCGGCGCACCGCGCGGGACTGGATCGTCGACCTGTTCTGCTTCCTGCTCGCCGTCGGCCTCGCCTTCGCGACCGCCGACTCGGTCCGCCACGACCCGCACATCCCGCACGGCCTCGCGGTCGCCGACCAGGCGCTCGGTGCTCTCGCCTGCGGCGCGCTGTGGCTGCGCCGGCGCCGCCCGCTGGCCCTGGCCGTCGCCCTGGTCCCGGTCGGCCTGGTCTCGGACACCGCGGGCGGCGCGGAGCTGCTCGCCCTGTTCACCCTCGCCGTGCACCGCCCGTTCCGGTACGTCGCCTGGGCCGGCGGCGCCACACTCGTCCTGGTCCCGGTCTTCTCCTGGCTGCGCCCCGACCCGGACCTGACGTACCCGGGCGTGGTCGTCTTCTCCGCCGTGCTCGTCCTGTCGGTGATCGGCTGGGGGATGTTCGTACGGTCCAAACGGCAGCTGATGCTGAGCCTGCGCGACCGGGCCCGGCGCGCGGAGACCGAGGCACGGCTGCGGGCCGAGCAGGCCCAGCGGCTGGCCCGCGAGGCCATCGCCCGGGAGATGCACGACGTGCTCGCGCACCGGCTGACGCTGCTGAGCGTGCACGCGGGCGCGCTGGAGTTCCGGCCCGACGCGCCCCGCGAGGAGGTCGCGCGGGCCGCCGGGGTCATCCGGGAGAGCGCGCACGAGGCCTTGCAGGACCTGCGGGAGATCATCGGAGTGCTGCGCGCGGGCGACGCCGACGACGCGGGGCGGCCCCAGCCGACACTGGCGGCCCTGGACGCCCTGGTCGCCGAGTCGCGCGCGGCCGGGATGAAAGTGGTACTGGACAACCGCGTCACCGACCCGGCGGCCGTGCCCGCCTCGGTCGGCCGCACCGCCTACCGCATCGCCCAGGAGGGCCTGACCAACGCCCGCAAGCACGCCCCCGGCACCGAGGTCACGGTGACCGTGACCGGCACCATGGGCAAGGGACTGCGCGTCCAGGTGCGCAACCCCGCCCCCGACGGCGAGGTCCCGCACGTCCCCGGCTCCGGGCAGGGCCTGATCGGACTGACCGAACGGGCCACCCTGACCGGCGGCACGCTGCGCCACGGTCCGACCCCGGACGACGGCTTCGAAGTGCTGGGCGAGCTGCCGTGGCAGCCGGCGAGCGGCGCGTAGGCGTCGCACGCGGGCGCTCCCGTCGGCGCGCAGGCGTTGCACGCGGGCGCTCCCGTCGGCGCGCAGGCGTTCCGCGCGGACGCTCCCGTCGGCGCGCAGGCGTTCCGCGCGGACGCCCGCCGCCGGTAAGTACGCGGGCGCCCGCCGCCGCCGTGCCGCACGTCAGGGCCGCAGCACCACGCGCCGCCCGTGGAGTTCGCCGCGCTCCATGCGGCCGTGCACCTCGGCGGCGGCGCTCAGGGGGTGGTACTCCACCGCGCGGGGGCGCAGTCCGCCGCGCTCCAGGAGGCCGTTGACCGCTGCCGCCGCCTCGGCCAGCTCCGCGACCGTCGCATGCGAGATCACGAAGCCGCGCAGCGAGCCGTCCTTCATGTACAGCGGCCCCACCGGCAGGACCGGCTCCTCGTGGGGGCCGCACATCAGCACCACACGGCCGCGGCGGGCCAGGAGGGCGACCGCCGTCCGCAGGTCGTGGTGGCCCGAGGTGTCGACATGGACGTCGACACCGTCCGGGGCCAGGGACGCCCACCGCCGCGCGGGATCGCCGGCCCGGTAGTCCACCACCTCCGCCGCGCCCAGGGACCGCACATGGGCGTGGTCGCGCGGCGCGGCCGTGGCGAGGACCCGCGCGCCCGCCCGCGCCGCGAACTCCACCAGCGCGCCGCCCACGTTGCCGCCCGCCCCGCCCACCAGGACCGTCTCGCCCGGCCGCAGCCCGCCGTGGGTGAACAGGGCCAGCCAGGCGGTCGCGGCGGGGTGGAACACGGCCACCGCCTCCTCCGGGCGGACGGACGCCGGCAGCCGGTACAGGCGCTCGGCGGGCACCGCCGCCCGCTCGGCCGCCGCGCCCTGCCGCCCGTCGTGGCCGAGGCTGTTGCACCACACCGTCTCCCCCGCCGCGAAGCCGGCCGCGGCGGACGCCACCGTGCCCACCAGGTCCCGTCCGATCACGAACGGGAAGGGCAGCGGCGTGCGGAACACCCCCGAGCGCACATAGGCGTCCACCGGGTCGACCGCGGTCGCCACCACGTCCACCAGCACCTCGCCGGGCCCCGGCTCGGGATCGGGCAGCTCCCCGAAGCGGATGAGGTCCGGCGGGCCCAGCCGTTCCACGTACGCGGCGCGCATGACGGCCAGTGTCCCACCGGGGCCCCCGCCGGCCCGCGCACACCGCACGACGGCGAGCCGCTGTGGCCGGGCCGCGGGCGGTTCGGTTGGATGGGGCCCATGACCGCGATCCGACTGCTCCTCGTCGACGACGACCCGCTGGTGAGAGCCGGTCTGGCCCTCATGGTGGGCGGCGCCGGCGACATCGAGGTCGTCGGCGAGGCGGCCGACGGCGCCGAGGTGGAGGCCCTGGTGGACCGCACCCGGCCGGACGTGGTCCTCATGGACGTACGGATGCCCGGGGTCGACGGCCTGACGGCGACGGAGCGGCTCCTGGCACGCGCCCAGGCGCCGCAGGTCGTGGTGCTCACCACCTTCCACGCCGACGAACAGGTGCTGCGGGCGCTGCGGGCCGGCGCCGCCGGGTTCCTCCTCAAGGACACCCCGCCGGCCGAGATCGTGCGGGCCGTGCACCGGGTCGCGGCGGGCGACCCCGTGCTGTCGCCCGCCGTCACCCGCCAGTTGATGCGGCACGCGGCCGGCGCCGAGCCCCGGGCCGCCGCCGGCACCCGGCGCGCCCGCGCCCGGGAACGCCTCGCCGTGCTGAACGACCGCGAGCGCGAGGTCGCCCTCCGGGTCGGCCGCGGCCTGGCCAACGCCGGGATAGCCGGCGAGCTGTTCATGAGCGTCGCCACCGTCAAGGCCCACGTCTCCCGCATCCTCGCCCGGCTGGACCTCGGCAACCGGGTGCAGATCGCGCTTCTGGTCCACGACGCCGGACTCCTCGACGAGGACGCGCCGTAGGGCACTTCCCGGATCTCCGGGGCGTTGTCGTTCCAGGGGGAGCGGCCGGCGCTCCGGAAGGGAGTGACGATGGGGGACGTGATCGATCTGGGGGAGTTCGGCGAGTCGTTCAGGGCCGACCCTCACCCCGTCTACGCCAAGCTGCGTGACCTCGGCCCGGTGCACCGCGTGCGCCTGCCCGCGGCCGACGCGCCCGCGGAGTACCAGCCCTGGCTCGTCGTCGGCCACGACGAGGCGCGCGCCGCCCTGGCCGACCCGCGGCTGTCCAAGGACCCCGCCCGGGCCGGCCTGGACGTCCTCGAGGAACAGCTGATCGGCAAGCACCTGCTGATCACCGACCCGCCCCGGCACACACGGCTGCGTTCCCTGGTCACCCGCGCGTTCACCGCCCGCCGGGTGGAGGCCCTGAGGCCCCGGGTGCAGCAGATCACCGACGAACTGCTGGACGCCGTGCTGCCGCTCGGCCACGCCGACCTGGTGGAGGCCTTCGCCTACCCGCTGCCGATCACCGTCATATGCGAGCTGCTCGGCGTGCCCGAGATCGACCGGGCCGCGTTCCGCGAGATGTCCAACGAGGTGGTCGCGCCCACCACCGGCGAGGCGAGCGAACGCGCCATGAACCGCCTCGGCGCCTACCTCACCGACCTGATCGAGGACAAGCGCTGCGCCGGACCGGCCGACGACCTGCTCAGCGCGCTGATCCGCACCACCGCCGAGGACGGCGACCGGCTCTCCCGCGACGAGCTGCGCGGCATGGCCTTCCTGCTGCTCGTCGCCGGCCACGAGACCACGGTCAACCTCATCACCAACAGCGTGTACGCGCTGCTCACCCACCCGGACCAGCTCGCCGCGGTGCGCGCCGACCCGGACCTCGTGGACGGCGCGGTGGAGGAGACGCTGCGCTACGAGAGCCCGGTGGAGAACGCCACGTTCCGGTTCGCCGCCGAGCCCCTGGAGATCGGCGGCACCGCCATCGCGCCGGGCGAGCCGGTGATGATCGGGCTGTCGTCGGCCGGGCGCGACGCCACCCGCCACCCCGACCCGGACCGCTTCGACGTCCGCCGCGACAGCCGCGGCCACCTCGCCTTCGGCCACGGCATCCACTACTGCCTGGGCGCCCCGCTCGCCCGCCTGGAGGCCCGCACCGCCCTGAGCACCCTGCTGCACCGCGCCCCCGCCCTGACCCTCGCGGGCGCACCCGGCGAGTGGCTGCCGGGCATGCTGATACGCGGCATGAGAAGCCTGCCGGTCCGCTGGTAGCCCCGGCTGCGGCTGCGGCTGCGGCTACGGCCGCGCGGGCCGGGCGTACACCTGGGCCGGCCAAGGGGGGCCGGGCGGGCCCCGGGCCGGCCCGCCGCCCTGCTGCCCTGCCGCCCAGGCGGACCCCGCGAGCCCGGGCGGGTCCGGCCGCCCGGCCGCGACGGTGGCGTGGGATGCTCTTATGGATGTCAAGCGGCAGTTGTGAGCTGACGGCCATTCGTGGTTGAAGCAGTGATGAGCTGGTAGATCTCTCGGGCGATGTACC
>NZ_JBJDQT010000005.1:0-68700 GCF_044903565.1 Streptomyces sp. NPDC004065
GAATTGAATTCGGGCACGCCGAAATCTTTCCCACTGGGAGGCCGTACTGAGGTGTGGTGTGCCGCGTGTGCGGCGGAAGTCGCTGCCGCAGAACCCTTCCGGTCCCGTGACAACCCGAAGAACCCTACGGACGCCCACAGGCCGTGTCAAGCCCCTGCCCGGGTCCGCTGAGCGGCGTACTGTGGTGGACGTGATGACGCGTACGTGCACCCAGAACTGGTGGGCCGCCTGACCGGCGGCCGCGCTCTCACGTACGCATGCAACGGCCGCCGCCTCGGCGGCCGTTCTCGTTTCCCCCTCCAGGACTCCGAGGGGCGGCCCGCCGGGACGGGCGGCCTCGATGGGGAGATGGAGTGGAGTGGAGATGACGCGAGTCTTCAGCGGGGTCAAGCCGACCGGGCATCTGACGCTGGGGAACTACCTGGGAGCCCTGCGGCGGTGGGCCGAGGTGGACCAGCACCGGTCCGAGGCGCTGTTCTGCGTGGTGGACCTGCACGCGCTGACCGTCGAACACGATCCCGCCCGGGTGCGAAGGCTCAGCCGGCAGGCGGCGACCCTGCTGCTGGCGGCCGGGCTGGATCCGGCGCTGTGCACCGTGTTCGTGCAGAGCCATGTCGACGAGCACGCACGCCTGTCCTACCTGCTGGAGTGCGTGGCGACGGACGGCGAGATGCGGCGGATGATCCAGTACAAGGAGAAGGCGGCCCGGGAGCGGGCGCGCGGCGGGAGCGTGCGGCTGTCCCTGCTGACGTATCCGGTGCTGATGGCGGCGGACATCCTGGCGTACGGGACGGACGAGGTGCCGGTCGGCGAGGACCAGACGCAGCACGTGGAGCTGGCCCGCGACCTGGCGGTGCGGTTCAACCAGCGCTACGGGCACACGTTCGTGGTGCCGAGGGCCACGCGCCCGCAGGTCGCGGCGCGGGTGATGAACCTTCAGGAGCCCGCCTCGAAGATGGGGAAGTCCGACGACTCGGGGCCGGGCATCGTCTATCTGCTGGACGAACCCGACGTCGTGCGCAGGAAGATCATGCGGGCGGTGACCGACAGCGGCCGGGACGTCGTCTACGACAGGGAGGCGCGGCCCGGGGTCGCCAACCTGCTGGAGATCCTCGCCGCCTGCGAGGGCGGCGACCCGGAGCGGCTCAGCGGTGCCTACGACTCGTACGGGGCCCTGAAGAAGGACACCGCGGAGGCCGTGGTCGAGCTGCTCGGGCCGGTGCGGCGGCGGCACCGGGAGCTGTGCGCGGACCCGGCCGGGGTGGACGCGGTGCTGCGGGAGGGCGCGCGCCGGGCCAGGGAGATGGCGCGGCCGACGGTGGACGCGGCGTACCGGGCGATCGGGCTGCTGGCCGCCTGAGGCAGCCTGTCCGCCGGAGAGGCCTGTTCGCCCGCGGCTGGCCGCCCGCCGGAGGGGCCGGTGGGCGCCCGGGCCGGGCGCCCCCGGTGCCGGCGGCGTCAGTTGTTGCCGGAGGCCAGCTCGCGGCTGCGGTCGCGGGCGGCCTCCAGCGCGGCGATGAGCGCGGCGCGCACTCCGTGGTTCTCCAGCTCGCGGATGGCGTTGATCGTCGTACCGGCCGGCGAGGTGACGTTCTCGCGGAGCCTGACGGGGTGCTCGCCGCTGTCGCGGAGCATCACCGCGGCGCCGATCGCGGACTGCACGATCAGGTCGTGGGCCTTGTCGCGGGGCAGGCCGAGCAGAATGCCCGCGTCGGTCATGGCCTCGACCAGGTAGAAGAAGTACGCGGGGCCCGAGCCGGACAGGGCGGTGCAGGCGTCCTGCTGCGACTCCGGGACGCGGAGCGTCTTGCCCACGGCGCCGAAGATCTCCTCGGCGTGCGCGAGGTGGCCGGCGGTGGCGTGGGTGCCGGCGGAGATGACGGACATGGCCTCGTCGACCAGGGCGGGGGTGTTCGTCATGACGCGCACGACCGGGGTGCCGGCGGCCAGCCGCTCCTCGAAGAACGCGGTGGGGATGCCCGCGGCGCCGCTGATCACCAGGCGGTCGGCGGGGACGTGCGGGGCCAGCTCGTCCATGAGGGTGCCCATGTCCTGGGGCTTGACCGTGAGGATCAGGGTGTCGGCGGTCTTGGCGGCCTCCTGGTTGGTGACCGGGGTGACTCCGTGGCGGCTGCGGAGTTCCTCGGCGCGCTCCGGGCGGCGGGCGGTGACCAGCAGATCGGCGGGGGACCAGCCGGCGCGGATCATTCCGCTGAGGAGGGCTTCGCCGATCTTGCCGGTGCCTAGGACGGCGACTTTCTGGGTCATGGGTTCATCCTCGCACCGGCGGTGCGGCGGACGGCGGACCGTCCGGCTGACGGACAGGGGTTCGCGCGGTGCGGCCGCCCCCGGCCGGGTGTGCGGGCGCGTCCGCCCCCGCCGCCGGACGTCGTGCGGGCGCGTCCGCCCCCGCGGCCGGGTGTGGTGCGGGCGCGTCCGCGGCCGTCACGCCGTCCGGCGGCGCAGTGTCGCCGCGCCGAGGCCCAGGACCAGGACCGCGCAGCCCGCCACGATCAGCACGTCCCGCAGGAACGTCGCCGTCATGTCCGTGTGGTGCAGGACCTCGTTCATGCCGTCGACCGCGTAGGACATCGGCAGGACGTCGGAGACGGCCTCCAGGACCGGGTGCATGTTGGCGCGGGCGGTGAACAGGCCGCACAGCAGGAGCTGGGGGAAGATCACCGCCGGCATGAACTGGACGGCCTGGAACTCGGAGGCCGCGAAGGCGGAGACGAAGAGGCCGAGGGCGGTGCCGAGGAGCGCGTCGAGCAGGGCGACCAGCAGGAGCAGCCACGGTGAACCGGTGACGTCCAGGTCGAGGAGCCACAGGGCCAGGCCGGTGGCCAGGGCCGACTGGACGATCGCGAGGGCGCCGAAGGCGAGGGCGTAGCCGGCGATGAGGTCGCCCTTGCCGAGCGGCAGGGCCAGGAGGCGTTCGAGGGTGCCGGAGGTGCGCTCGCGCAGGGTGGCGATCGAGGTCACCAGGAACATGGTGATCAGCGGGAAGATGCCGAGCAGCGAGGCGCCGATGTTGTCGAAGGTGCGCGGGCTGCTGTCGAAGACGTAGCGCAGCAGGACCAGCATCAGGCAGGGGACCAGCAGCATCAGGGCGATGGTGCGGGGGTCGTGGCGCAGCTGGCGCAGGACGCGGGCGGCGGTGGCGGTGGTGCGGGCGGCGCTCAGGGCGCGGGACGGGGTCTGCGCGTGGTGGTGGGCCTGCCCGGTGGTCGTCGTGGTGCTGCTCATCGTGCTGACTCCTTGGTGCGGCCGGCTGCGACCGCCTCGTCGACCAGGTGCAGGAAGGCCGCCTCGACGGTGTCGGCGCCGGTACGCGAGCGCAGGGCGTCCGGGGTGTCGTCGGCCAGGATCTCGCCCTCGCGCATGAGCAGGAGGCGGTGGCAGCGCTCGGCCTCGTCCATGACGTGGGAGGAGACGAGGAGGGTGGCGCCGCGGGTGGCGGCGATGTCGTGGAAGAGGTTCCACAGGTCGCGGCGCAGGACCGGGTCGAGTCCTACGGTCGGCTCGTCGAGGACCAGCAGTTCGGGGGAGCCGAGCAGGGCGACGGCGAGGGAGACGCGGCTGCGCTGGCCGCCGGAGAGGTTGCCGGCGAGGGCGTCGGTGTGGCTGGTGAGGTCGACGTCGGCGATGGCCCGGGTGACGTCGTCGTGGCGGCGTGCGGCCGCGGCGCGGCCCGGGTCGAGGATCGCGGCGAAGTAGTCGAGGTTCTGGCGGACGGTCAGGTCGTCGTAGACGGAGGGGTCCTGGGTGACGTAGCCGATGCGGGTGCGCAGGGTGGGGTGGCCGGCGGGCCGGCCGAGGACCTCCAGGGTGCCGGTGACCTTGGCCTGGGTGCCGACGATCGACCGCATGAGGGTGGACTTGCCGCATCCGGAGGGGCCGAGCAGTCCGGTGATCTGCCCGCGCGGGACGGCGAAGTCGAGGCCCCGCAGGACCGTGCGGGGGCCGCGTACGACGGTGAGGCCCTCGGCACGCACGGCGTCCGGTGCCGGCGCCGACGCCGGCGGACCAGGGTTATTCATCATGTGCTGATTAACTCGCGCGGCACCGGTCGCCGTCAAGGGCCGGGGGGCTCAGGGCTTGGCCGCGAGGAGGAGCAGCAGGTCGTACGTCTCCTCGACGGCGCCGTCCGGGAACGCCCTCAGCAGGTGCGCGCGCTCCTCGGCGAGGAAGGCCGCCCGCCGCTCCTCGGGGCAGACCAGGAAGGCCGAGTGGCTGCCCACGTTGGCGAGGTGGGTGTCGAGCGGGACGCGACGGCTCCACCGGATGACGCGCCTGGTGAAACGGAACCGTCCGGAGGGGTCGGCCCGGTCGGCACGGGCGCCGGCCGCGCCCTTGGGGGCGGGGGCGTCGTCGAGGCCGAAGAACCGGGCGACGCGGCGGCTCTGCCCCGCGATCCACTCGACGTCGAGGGCGTCCGTGTTCCACCACAGGGCCAGCGCGCCGCCCGGGCGCAGGACCCGCAGCGCCTCCGGCACGGAGCGCGCGGGGTCCGTCCAGTGCCAGGACTGCGCGTAGGTGAGCAGGTCGGCGCAGCCGTCGGCCAGGGGCAGCGCGTCGCCGTCGCCGCGCACGACGGGAAGGCCGGGGTGGGTGCGGCGGAACTGGACCGCCATGCCCTCGCCCGGTTCGACGGCCACCACCCGGGCGCCGCGCCGGTGCAGGAGGGCGGTCGCGATGCCCGTGCCGGCGCCGATGTCCGCGACGCGCGCGCCGGCCAGGGGGCGGCCGGTGAGTTCCTCGAGCGCGTCGAGCAGCGCGGGCGGGTAGGAGGGGCGGTTCGCGGCGTACTGGGCCGCGGCGGCGTTGAAGGAGTGGGCACGGGCACGGTCGGTGCGCGCCGGGGAGTCGGACCCCGGGGTGGGGGTGGCGGGTGTGGTGGGGGTGGCGGGGGTGACGGATGCGGTCGTCGTCATGCACCCATGGTGCGCTGCGAAAGGGGGCATGGGGAGGGGCGGGGGCAAGGGGCGTCCGCCACTTGCGGCTCCCGGCTCGGCGGCCGCCGCGCCTCGCGCATCGCTCGTCGCGTGACGCGTGTTGCCCGCCGCGCGTCCCGTGCCGGGCGTTGCCCGCCGGGCCGGCCTGCCCAGCTCACCCGCCCGGCCGGCCCGCCGCGGTCAGGAGCGGCGGCGCTTGCGCGGGTTGCCCGAGCGGCGGGTGGTCCGGCGTTCGTACTGCTCGCGGGCCTGCCGGTACTCCTCGCGGTGGAGTTTCTCGCCGGGGGCCTCGGTGAGGGAGCGGAAGAAGTAGGCCAGGAGGGAGCCGACGAAGCCGATGGCCAGCAGGCCGCGCAGGGAGGCCTGCCGCTCGGGGTCGGGGCGCCTGCTGAAGCCGTCCCAGGTGTGGCGGAAGGCGAGCGCGCTGCAGACGGCGAACATCACGACGACCAGGGCCATGACGAAGGCGCCGGAGTCCGCGATGCGGAGCCCCTCGTAGGCGAAGCGGAGCACGAGGCAGGAGGCCGCGGCGGCGGCGAGCGAGCCGGCGGCGACACCGATCCGGCGGGCGGTGTAGCCCTTGTCGTGGTCCACCCAGGTCGTGCCGAAGAAGCGCAGGGGCTCGGGGCGGGGTCCCGCCGGGGACGCGGGGGAGCCCGCGGGGGTCTCCGGGGTGCCGTTCTCGTCGCTCACGGGACGATTATGGCTCCGGCGGCTCCGCGGGCTCCGGGCGGGATCAGCCGCAGCGCGAGGTGACGTAACCGTCGCTGCCGGTGTGGACGTAGGCGTCGGCCACGTACTGGCCGCTGCCGATGTTGTCCCAGATGTTCGACGTGCCGTACGTGCCGGTGACCCGGGTGCCCGGGGTCTGGCAGTAGATCGGCACGGAGGCGCCCTCGGGCAGCACCCGCACGATGCCGTAGCCGGTTCCCGGGCCGCTGCGCACATTGACCCGGACGCCCGGTGCCACCGGGTAGTACCGCACGGCCGCGGCGGCCGCGGCCACGGCGGTCCGCGCCTCGTCCCCGGCCCTGTCCCCGTCCCCGCCCCGGTCCCTGACTTGCTCGACGTCCTCGACAGACATGGACATACCTCCCCCGTTGAGCCCCATGACCGCCATGGGGTCCCGTTGATTCCCTCCCATCACACACCACTAAACACCTGTACGGAATTCGCACCCCGGCGCCAGCAGGCCGCCTCGGTCCCGTCCGGGCCATGGACTAGGCTCCGTCCGTCGCGCGCGCGGACGAACAGCACGGGGGTGGTCATGACGCCACAGCGCAACACCGGAGCGGGCGCGGAAGCGGAACTTCCGGAGTACGCCGGTCACTACCGCCTCGAGTCGTGCCTCGGCTCGGGTGGCATGGGAGTGGTGCACCTGGCCCGGAGCACCTCGGGAATGAAGCTCGCGGTCAAGGTCGTACATGCCCAGTTCGCCCGGGACCCCGAGTTCAGGGGGCGGTTCCGGCAGGAGGTGGCGGCGGCCCGGCGGGTCAGCGGCGCGTTCACCGCGCCCGTGGTCGACGCCGACCCGGAGGCCGAACGGCCGTGGATGGCCACCCAGTTCATCCCCGGGCCGACCCTGTCCGAGCAGGTGAAGCGGAACGGGTCCATGGCCCCGGCCGAGCTGCGCCGGCTGATGGCCGGGCTGGCCGAGGCGCTGCGCGACATCCACCGGGTGGGCGTGGTGCACCGGGACCTCAAGCCGAGCAACGTCCTGCTCGCCGAGGACGGTCCGAAGGTCATCGACTTCGGCATCTCCAGGCCGACGGACAGCGAACTGCGCACCGAGACCGGCAAGTTGATCGGGACACCGCCGTTCATGGCGCCCGAGCAGTTCCGGCGGCCACGCGAGGTCGGTCCGGCGGCCGACGTCTTCGCCCTGGGCTCGGTGCTGGTGCACGCGGCCACCGGGCGCGGCCCGTTCGACTCGGACAGCCCGTACATCGTGGCCTACCAGGTGGTGCACGACGAGCCGGACCTGACCGGCGTACCGGGAAACCTGGCGCCGCTCGTGCTGCGCTGTCTGGCCAAGGAGCCCGAGGACCGGCCCACGCCCGACGAACTCATGCGGGAACTGCGGTCGGTGGCGGCCTCGTACGACACCCAGGCGTTCATACCGGAGCAGCGCGTGTCGGGGACCCCCGAGGGCGCGGGCTGGGCCGGGTCAGGGTCCGGGTCCGGCGGACGGGGGCGGGCCGGCGGGTCGGCGGGGGCCAGCGGGCACGCCCAGCCCTACGGTCCCATGGAGCCCGGCAGTCACGCGGGGCCGGGCGGGCTCGCGGGGGCCGACGGTGACGCGGGGGCCGACGGTCGGGCGGGGTCCGACGGACTCGCCGAGTCGGGCAGGTCGGGCGGTCCGGGCGGGCTCGCGGGTGCTGCGCGGCCCGGGGAACCGACGGGCGGTGACGAGCCGGCGGGGCAGGAGGGCGGCTCCGCCGGGCAGACGGGTGGCGCGGGGGTCCGGTGGCCCGGCGGCGGGTCGCGCGGGCGGCGGCTGGCACTGGCCGCCGGAGCGCTGGTGCTGGTCGTGGGCGGAAGCCTGGCCTCGGTCGAGCTGCTCGACGGCGCCGGTCCCGCGCGCGGCGCGGCGTCGGGGAGCACCCTCCCCGGGGCGACCTCCGCGGCCTTCCACGGGTGGGTGGCCGCACCGGTCTCCGGCGGCCAGGGCGTGCCCCACTGCTCGCTGGGCGCGGGCAAGCTGGTCTGCGCGCGCGACGGGCTGGTCTACGCCCTCGATCCGGCCGACGGCCGCCTGCTGTGGCGGCACGCGGTGACCCGTGCCGTGCGCGGGACGCCGCCGGTCGTCGCGGGCGGCCTGGTGCAGCCGATGCTCGACCACGGCCGGCGTCTGGAGGCGCTGGACCCCGCATCCGGCAGGCCGCGCTGGCAGCGGAACGTTCCGGCATACCGCGGGATCCGGTACGCGGGCGGCATGCTGCTCCTCTCCGGGGACGACGGCACGGTCCGGGGCGTGGACCCGGCGTCGGGCGCGACCAGGTGGAGCCGGCGGGTGCCGGTGCCGGGCCCTCTGAACTTCTCGGCGTTCCCCGGCGATCCGCTGGCCTACGCGGCCGGCACCTCCGACGACGGCTCGGCCACCCGGATCGTCGCGGTGGACCCGCGGACGGGCCAGGTGCGCTGGGAGGCGCGGCTGCGCGGCACGCTGACGCCCGTGGGCAGCAGGGCCGGCTCGCTCGTCCTGCTCGCCGCCGAGCGGAGTTCCGGCTACGGCCGGGTGGACGCCGTGGTCCGCTACGACCCGGCCACCCGGGCGTCGGTCCGGGTCACGCTGTCCGTGCCCCGCGACTCGGTGCAGGCGGGCGTGCACGGAGACGTCGTCCACCTGCTCGGTGCCGGCGGCTCGCTGGACGCGGTCGACCTGTCCGCGCGGGCGGTGCGATGGCGGCTGGAGACGTCCGTGAGCCGGGGTTCGGCGCCGGTCGCGGACACCCGCCATGTGTACTTCACCGCGGGCGACGGTCGTCTGCTGGCCGTGGACGGCCGCACCGGCGCCCTGGCCGGGCAGACCCGGCCGCGGCTCGGGGCCCACGCGGACCGGGTGGCCGCCTCGCTGCCCACGCCCCTCGTCGCCGGCGGCCATGTGTACGCGGCCGCCCCGGACGGCAGCGTCTTCGCGGTGGACGGACGCGATCCGTCCGGCTGGTGAGCCGCGGCGGCCGGCGACAGGCACCGGGCCCGCGGCACCCGAGGCAGACCCCGGACCCGCCTGACCGGTGACATGCGCGGAACCCCCGGCCCCGTGGCAGGCGCGGGGCCCGACGCACCCGTGACACGCGCGCAGGGCCCGACGGACCCGCGGCATGCGAAGGACCGCCGCCCCATGACACCCGCGGGGCCCGCCGCACCCGCGGAACCCGCCGCACCGCGACACGCACACAGGCAGCCGGCCCCGCGGCACGCGCAGACCCCAACGCCCCCGTGCCGCGCGCGGGCCCGCCCCGCCCGGTCCGTGACGCGCGGGGGCCGCTCCCGTCCGACAGGAGCGGCCCCCACGCGGTCCCGGACCGGTTCAGCCCAGCTTGGACACGTCCCGCACGGCGCCCTTGTCCGCGCTCGTGGCCATCGCGGCGTAGGCGCGCAGGGCGGCCGACACCTTGCGGTCGCGGTTCCTCGGGGCGTACCGGCCGCCCAGGGCCTGCTCGCGGCGGGACAGTTCCGCCTCGTCCACCAGCAGCTCGATGCTGCGGCCCGGGATGTCGATGCGGATGCGGTCGCCGTCCTCGACGAGGGCGATCGTGCCGCCGGAGGCCGCCTCCGGGGAGGCGTGGCCGATGGACAGGCCCGAGGTGCCGCCGGAGAAGCGGCCGTCGGTGATGAGTGCGCAGGCCTTGCCCAGCCCGCGGCCCTTCAGGTAGGAGGTCGGGTAGAGCATCTCCTGCATGCCGGGGCCGCCCTTGGGGCCCTCGTAGCGGATGACGACGACGTCGCCCTCCTTGACCTGCTGGGTGAGGATCTTCTGGACGGCCTCCTCCTGCGACTCGCAGACCACGGCCGGGCCCTCGAAGGTCCAGATCGACTCGTCCACGCCCGCGGTCTTCACCACACAGCCGTCGACCGCCAGGTTGCCCCGGAGGACGGCCAGGCCGCCGTCCTTGGAGTAGGCGTGCTCGACGCTGCGGATGCAGCCGTTCTCGGCGTCGTCGTCGAGGGCCTCCCAGCGCTCCGACTGGGAGAAGGCCTCGGCCGAGCGGACGCAGCCGGGGGCGGCGTGCCACAGCTCGACCGCCTCGGCGGACGGGGAGCCGCCGCGCACGTCCCAGGTCTTGAGCCAGTCGGCGAGGGAGGGGCTGTGGACCGCGTGCACGTCCTCGTTGAGCAGGCCGGCCCGGTGCAGCTCGCCGAGCAGGGCGGGGATGCCGCCGGCCCGGTGCACGTCCTCCATGTAGTACGTACGGTCCTTGGCCACGTTCGGGGCCACCTTCGCCAGGCACGGGACGCGCCGCGAGACCGCGTCGATCTGCTCCAGGCCGAAGGGGACGCCGGCCTCCTGGGCGGCGGCCAGCAGGTGCAGGATCGTGTTGGTCGAGCCGCCCATGGCGATGTCCAGGGCCATCGCGTTCTCGAAGGCCGCGAAGGTGGCGATGGACAGGGGCAGGACCGTGTCGTCGTCCTGCTCGTAGTAGCGGCGGGTGAGGTCCATCACCGTGCGGGCGGCGTCGACGTAGAGCTGCTTGCGGGCGGTGTGGGTGGCCAGGACGGAGCCGTTGCCGGGGAGGGACAGGCCGATCGCCTCGGTCAGGCAGTTCATCGAGTTGGCGGTGAACATGCCGGAACAGCTGCCGCAGGTCGGGCAGGCGTTCTCCTCGATGCGCAGGATGTCGGCGTCGGAGACCTTGTCGTTGGCGGCCTCGGCGATCGCGTCGATCAGGTCGAGGGTGCGCACCGTGCCGTCGACCAGGGTCGCGCGGCCGGCCTCCATGGGGCCGCCGGAGACGAAGACCGTCGGGATGTTCAGGCGCAGGGCGGCCATCAGCATGCCCGGGGTGATCTTGTCGCAGTTGGAGATGCAGATCAGCGCGTCGGCGCAGTGCGCCTCGACCATGTACTCGACGCTGTCGGCGATCAGGTCGCGGGAGGGCAGCGAGTACAGCATGCCGCCGTGGCCCATGGCGATGCCGTCGTCGACCGCGATCGTGTTGAACTCGCGCGGGATGCCGCCCGCCTCGCGGACCGCCTCGCTGACGATCCGGCCGACCGGCTGGAGGTGGGTGTGGCCGGGCACGAACTCGGTGAAGCTGTTGGCGATCGCGATGACCGGCTTCCGGCCGATGTCCGCACCGGGTACACCGGAGGCGCGCATAAGGGCGCGGGCGCCCGCCATGTTGCGGCCGTGGGTGACTGTGCGGGACCTCAGCTCGGGCATCGTCGCTCGCTCCTTCGGAGAGTTCTGCCGGGCGGTCCTGCCGGGAAGTCGTGGAGTCTGGCAGGGCGGCAGAGTTCTGACTCCGTCGAGCGTACGCCGCTCATCCAGGGGTCGGGACGCGGTGTCCGGAATGCGGGACGCGTGTCTCGTCCCGGCGGGCCTCGGGGGGCGCGGTCGGGTGGCCGGGCCTGGTGCGCGGCCAGGTGGCCGGGGCTCGGGGCGCGGCCAGGTGGTGGGGCCTCAGGGCGCGGTCAGGTGGCCCTGCACCACCGGCGCCACCCTGGCGATGATCTGCTCCACGTCCGCCGACGCCAGCGGCTCCACCTTGATCACGTACCGCAGCATCGCGCACCCCACGAGCTGGGCCGCGGCCAGCTCGGCGCGCAGCTCCGCGTCGGGCAGGTCCAGCGAGGCCGCGATACGGCGCAGCAGCTGGGAGGCGATCAGCCGGCGGAAGACGGCCGCCGCGGTCTCGTTGTTCACCGCGGAGCGGACGATGGCGAGCAGGGGCGTACGGGTGGTGGGGTTCTCCCAGACGCCGAGGACATAGCGGGAGAGCCGCTCGCCCACACCCTCGAGCG
Organism: Streptomyces sp. NPDC004065; assembly: GCF_044903565.1. Taxonomy (NCBI): domain Bacteria; kingdom Bacillati; phylum Actinomycetota; class Actinomycetes; order Kitasatosporales; family Streptomycetaceae; genus Streptomyces; species Streptomyces sp. NPDC004065. Next base: position 11,424 of record NZ_JBJDQT010000005.1, read on the forward strand.
GGCCGTCGGCGAGCGCTTCCGGCGCGCCGAGGGCGGGCGCGAAGGCGACCTCGATCGCCGCGGCGAAGACCTGCTCCTTGGTGCCGAAGTAATGGTGGACGAGGGCGGAGTCGACCCCGGCGGCCTTGGCGATGCCCCGGACCGACGTCTTGTCGTAGCCGCGCTCGGAGAACTCCTCCCGGGCCACGGCGAGGATGTGGTCGCGGGTGCCGGAGGCCTCCTCGCGCCGGGGGCGGCCGCGGCGGCGGACGGTGGCGCCGGTCATCGGTCCACCTTCACGCCGGACGCCAGGTGCAGCCGCGTGAACGCCAGCGCCTCGGCCAGGTCGGCCTCGCGCTCGGCACTCGACATGGCCCGGCGGGTGTTGACCTCGATGACGACATGGCCGTCGAAGCCGGACAGGGCGAGACGTTCCAGCAGCTCGGCGCAGGGCTGGGTGCCGCGGCCCGGCACGAGGTGCTCGTCCTTCGCCGATCCCCGGCCGTCGGCCAGGTGCACGTGCCCGAGGCGGTCGCCCATGCGGTCGACCATCTGCAGGGCGTCGGTGCGGGCGGTCGCGGCGTGGCTGAGGTCGATCGTGAAGTGCCGGTAGTCGTCCTTGGTGACGTCCCAGTCGGGGGCGTAGGCGAGCATCTCGCGGTCGCGGTAGCGCCAGGGGTACATGTTCTCCACGGCGAACCGCACGTCCGTCTCGTTCGCCATGCGCCAGACGCCGGCCACGAAGTCCCGGGCGTACTGCCGCTGCCAGCGGAAGGGCGGGTGGACGACGACCGTGCCCGCGCCGAGCTTCTCCGCCGCCGCCCGCGCGCGCTGGAGCTTGACCCACGGGTCGGTGGACCACACCCGCTGCGTGATCAGCAGACACGGGGCGTGCACGGCGAGGACCGGGACGCGGTGGTAGTCGCTGAGCCTGCGCAGCGCCTCGATGTCCTGGCTGACCGGGTCGGTCCACACCATGACCTCGACGCCGTCGTACCCGAGGCGTGCGGCGATCTCGAAGGCCGTCGCCGTCGACTCCGGGTACACGGAGGCCGTCGACAGGGCGACCTTCGCATCCGGAACGCGCACGACTGGCTCTGCCATGGGGGACAGGTTACGGGGTGTGCTCGGCGAGTGCGGGGCGCCCGGGCGCCGTTGTGAGATTCGCCGCGCACGTCCGTGCACGGGCGCGGCGGACTCGCGGGGCGGGGCGCCGGAGCGGGGCGGGCACGCGCGGGGCGGGCGGGCGCGGGGGCACGCGCGGGGCGGGGACGCGGGCGGGGTGGCGTCGGTACGGGGTGGCGTGGGTACGGGGCGCAGGCCCCGGGGGGAGGGCGGGCGCGGGAGGCCGGGCGGGTGGGCCGGGGCCCGGACGGGCCGGGGCCCGCCGGCGTGTGGGCCGGCCGGTGGCGTACGGCGGCGGAGGGGCGCGGGCGGAAACCGGCCGCGCCCCTCCCCAGGACCGGTCCGCTCAGGCCGTGCCCATGTGGTCCAGGCGCCGCAGGATCACGCCCTCGCGCAGGGCCCACGGGCAGATCTCCAGGCGCTCCACACCGAACAGGTCCATCGCGGCCTCGGCCACCAGCGCGCCCGCGAGGAGCTGGCTCGCGCGGCCGTCGGAGACGCCGGGCAGCTCGGAGCGCTCCTCGGCGGTCATGCCGGCCAGCCGCGGCACCCAGGCCTCCAGGGACTCGCGCTTCAGCTCGCGCTGCACGTACAGGCCGTCGGCCGAGCGCGCCGCCCCGGCCATGCGGGCGAGCTGGCGGAACGTCTTGGAGGTGGCGACCACGTGGTCGGGGGCGCCGAAGCGGCTGAACTCGCCGACCGTCCGCGCGATCTCGGTCCGCACATGGCGGCGCAGGGCCCGTACGTCCTCCGCGTCGGGCGGGTCGCCGGGCAGCCAGCCGACGGTGAGCCGGCCCGCGCCGAGCGGCAGGGACACCGCCGCGTCGGGGTCCTCGTCGATGCCGTAGGCGATCTCCAGGGAGCCGCCGCCGATGTCCAGGACCAGCAGCTTCCCCGCCGACCAGCCGAACCAGCGGCGGGCGGCGAGGAAGGTGAGGCGGGCCTCCTCCTCGCCGCTGAGCACCTGCAGCCCGATGCCGGTCTCGGCCTGCACGCGCGCGAGGACGTCGTCGGCGTTGCGGGCGTCGCGCACGGCGGAGGTGGCGAACGGCAGCAGGTCCTCCACGCCCTTGTCCTCGGCGGCCTGCAGCGCGTCCTGGATCACCGAGATCAGCCGGTCGACCCCGTCGGAGCCGATCGCGCCGTCCTCGTCGAGGAGTTGGGCGAGCCGCAGCTCCGCCTTGTGCGAGTGCGCGGGCAGCGGGCACGCGCCGGGGTGCGCGTCGACCACCAGCAGATGCACCGTGTTCGAACCCACGTCGAGGACACCGAGTCTCATGTACGGAACGCTACTGCCCCCCGGGCCGTCCTCCGCCCGCTTCGGCCGGGACGGGACGGTCCCGCGGGGGGCACCGGGCGACTTACCCTGGACGGGTGCCAAAGACGAAAAAGGCGAAGACCGAAAAATCGGCGAACCCGACGAAACCGGCGAAAGCGGTGAAGTCGAACGGGAAGGACTCGGAATCCGACGAGAAGGGACTCGACTTCGCGCGCGCATGGGTGGAGTTCCCGGATCCGGCGGACGACGAGCAGGTCTTCCGCTGTGATCTGACATGGCTGACCTCTCGCTGGAACTGCGTGTTCGGCAGGGGCTGTCACGGCATCCAGGAAGGACGCGCGGACGACGGGTGCTGCACCCTGGGTGCCCACTTCTCCGACGAGGACGACGAGAAGCGGGTGGCGGAGCATGTGGCCCGGCTCACCCCGGACATCTGGCAGAACCACGCGGAGGGCACGCGGGGCGGCTGGGTGTCGGAGGACGACGAGGGCTCCCGGCAGACCCGCCCCTTCCAGGGGTCCTGCATCTTCCAGAACCGGCCCGGCTTCCCCGGCGGCATGGGCTGCTCGCTGCACATCCTGGCGCTGCGGGAGGGCCGCGAGCCGCTGGAGACCAAGCCGGACGTGTGCTGGCAGCTGCCGATCCGGCGCACCTTCGAGTGGATCGACCGCCCCGACGACACCCGCGTCCTGCAGGTGTCGATCGGCGAGTACGACCGCAGGGGCTGGGGCCCGGGCGGTCACGACCTGCACTGGTGGTGCACCTCGGCGACCTCGGCGCACGGCGCGGGCGAGCCGGTGTACGTCTCCTACCGGGCCGAGCTGACCGAGCTGATGGGCAAGGCCGGCTACGACCGCCTGGCCGAACTGTGCGAGGAGCGGCTGGCCTCGGGGCTGCCCCTGGTGGCACCGCATCCGGCGGACCCCGCCTGACGGTCGCACCGCACCCACGGACGTCTCCGGACCGGCGTCCGGCGTCCGGCGTCCGGCACGGACCATCCGCAGGCGCCCTAACGATCGTGGCGATCGCGACGATCGGCGCGGTCGGCGCGGTCGGGACGGTCATGACGGCTGGGGCCATCGGGACGATCGGGACGGCTGGGGCCGTCGGTACGGTCGGGACCGCTGGGGCCGACGGGACGGTCGTGACGGTCCGAGGGGCTCGGGTCACCGGAGTCCGAGGGCGGCGGGGACGAGCCGCCCGGGCCGGACGGGGACGGGTCGGTCGCGCTCGGCGTGGGGGTCGGGTCGGGCGAGGGCGGTGGGCCGCTCGGTGACGGGCCGGCGGTGCCCGGGGAGCCCGTGGAGGCCGGTGCCGGGTGCGTGGCGGACGCCGGGGGCGGTTCGGCGGAGCGGCTCGGCACCGGGGCGGAAGAGGCGGGCGCGCTGCCCCGGCCCTCGATGGAGACCACGGCTCCGGCGGGCGCGATCGCCACACGGGCGCTCCAGTGGCCGGACGGCTCGCGCAGATGGTCGACGTACACCCTGATCGTCAGTGACTCGCCCGGCTCCAGCGTGCCCGAGGAACGGCTCAGGTACAGCCAGGACGCCCCGGTGGTGGCGGACCAGCGGACCGGCTCCGGGCCCGCCGCGCGCAGCGTCACGAGCGTGGTGTCGCCGTCGTTCGAGGCGGACACGCTCAGGTGGCCGCGCCGGTGGCCGCCGCCGGGGACGCTGAGGACCTCCACGGAGACTTCGGTCCCGGTCCCCGTGCCGAAGCCGGCGCCCGGCCCCGGGCGGGCGTTGCCCGCGTTCTCGTACCCGCCGCCCGTGTCCGCGTCGCCGGCGGCGCCCGGATCGCCCGCGTGCGCGGTCGCGGAGGGGCCGCCGTCGCCCTCGCCCACCGGGGCGCCGCGGTAGGCGGCCCACAGCGCCAGCACCGGCGCGGCGACCACGGTGGCCACCACGGTCGTCGTGACGGCACGCGCGCGCAGCCGGTCCCTGCGGGCCGCGTGGTCCCTGGGGTCCATCGGGAAGCCCTCCCGGTCCAGCCGGGGCACGGCGCCCCGCGCGCGCGAGTGGTGCGCCATCGCCATGTGCAGGGCCGCGCGGGGCGCGGGGACGAGGGGCAGCTCGGCGGGGGTGACCGTGGCGCCGGGCCAGCGGCCGGGGAGCGCGCGCCCGGCGGTGCGGCGGCAGCGCGGACAGTCGTCGACGTGCCGGACCAGCTCGCGCCGCAGCGCCGGGCTGAGCACGAGCCCCCCGTCCCCGGTGAGGGCGGTCACGCCCGGGCAGGAGCCGGTCTCGACCACGGCGAGGGCCGCGCGGGTGCGCTCGACCTCGCAGGCGGCGGAGGCGAGCAGTTCGCGGGTCGCGGCGGCGTCCAGGCCGAGCACGGCGGCGACCTCGTGGGATGCGAGGTGGTGCCGCACGGCGAGCTCGAGCGCCTCCCGCTGCTCCGGGGTGGTGCCGGCCGCCTCCGGCCACGCCAGCAGGGAGAGTTCGCGCCGGTGCTCCTGCCGTGTCTCGTCGGAGACGGGCGGGGCGGCGCCGGCGGTGGCGGCGGGGCCCCCGGTGTGCTGCCGGACGGGACGCCGGCGGTCGCCGCCGTGCCGGCCGCCCCCCGCGGCGTGCGTGGCCGGACGTTTCTGCTTGGCCTCGGCCAGCTTGCGCCGGCAGGCCCAGCGGGCCAGCGCGTACAGCCAGGCACGGCGCCGTGCGGCGGCCTCGGGGACGCGCTGCCCGCGCCGCTCGGCGAACGCCAGCGCGTCCCCGAGCGCGGCCGTCGCCGCCTCGTGGTCGCACAGCACGGACAGGCAGTAGGTGAACAGGCCGTCCAGATAGGGGTCGTAACCGGCGGGCGGGCGCTGGGCCAGGGTGCGCGCGGCAGCGCGGTCGCGCGCCTCGCGGTGCGTCCGGTGGGCACCGGTCGTGCGGGTCGAGGTCTCCGTACTGCTGCTCATCACCTGTGCGACCGTAGGCGGCGAGGGATCGTCCGCTCTTGTCCCTTGAGCACTTTTAATTCGTACGGGTGAAACGATCCCTCATAAGGGGACAGGAACCTTCCGTTCCGTGGCTCGTTGGCTCGCGCGGCCCCTTACGCCGCCCCTCCACCGCCCCTGCACGGCCCCTCCGCCGCACCTCCGCGACCTCCGCGCGTCCCTCTTCCCGGACGGCCGGGGCCCGGGTTGTCAGTGCCTGCGGCTACGGTTTCGTCCATGGCCACCCGTACCAAGACCGCCAAGGACCGCCCGTCCTACCGCTGCACCGAATGCGGCTGGCAGACGGCCAAGTGGCTCGGCCGCTGCCCGGAGTGCCAGGCCTGGGGCACGATCGAGGAGTACGGCGCGCCCGCGGTCCGTACGACGGCGCCCGGCCGCGTCACCACCTCCGCCGTGCCCATCGGCCAGGTGGACGGCCGCCAGGCGGCCGCCCGCTCCACCGGGGTGCCCGAACTCGACCGCGTCCTCGGCGGCGGACTCGTGCCCGGCGCGGTCGTGCTGCTCGCGGGCGAGCCGGGCGTGGGCAAGTCCACCCTGCTGCTGGACGTGGCGGCCAAGTCCGCGAGCGACGAGCACCGCACGCTGTACGTCACGGGCGAGGAGTCCGCGAGCCAGGTGCGGCTGCGCGCCGACCGCATCGGCGCCATCGACGACCACCTGTACCTGGCCGCCGAGACGGACCTGGCCGCCGTCCTCGGCCACTTGGACGCCGTGAAGCCGTCGCTGCTCGTCCTCGACTCGGTGCAGACCGTCGCCTCGCCCGAGATCGACGGCGCGCCCGGCGGCATGGCGCAGGTGCGGGAGGTGGCGGGCGCGCTGATCCGCGCCTCCAAGGAGCGCGGGATGTCCACGCTGCTGGTGGGCCACGTCACCAAGGACGGCGCCATCGCGGGCCCGCGCCTGCTGGAGCACCTCGTCGACGTCGTGCTGCACTTCGAGGGCGACCGGCACGCGCGCCTGCGCCTGGTCCGCGGCGTCAAGAACCGCTACGGCGCGACGGACGAGGTCGGCTGCTTCGAGCTGCACGACGAGGGCATCACGGGCCTGGCCGACCCCAGCGGGCTCTTCCTGACCCGTCGCGACGAACCGGTGCCCGGCACCTGCCTCACGGTCACCCTGGAGGGCCGCCGCCCCTTGGTCGCCGAGGTGCAGGCGCTCACCGTGGACTCGCAGATCCCCTCCCCGCGGCGCACCACGTCGGGCCTGGAGACCTCACGGGTGTCGATGATGCTGGCCGTGCTGGAGCAGCGGGGGCGGATCAGCGCGCTGGGCAAGCGGGACATCTACTCGGCGACCGTCGGCGGCGTGAAGCTGTCCGAGCCGGCCGCCGACCTCGCGGTGGCCCTCGCCCTGGCGTCGGCGGCCAGTGACACCCCGCTGCCGAAGAACCTCGTCGCGATCGGTGAGGTCGGCCTCGCGGGCGAGGTCAGACGGGTCACGGGGGTCCAGCGCCGGCTCGCCGAGGCGCACCGTCTGGGCTTCACGCACGCCCTCGTTCCGGGCGACCCGGGCAAGGTCCCGGCGGGAATGAAGGTGCTGGAAGTGGCGGACATAGGGGACGCGCTGCGGGTCCTGCCGCGCTCCCGTCGCCGAGAGGCCCCGCGGGAGCCGGAGGACCGCCGGTAGACTTTGCCCTGGTCTCGCCCGTCCGTGCGAACGAAGTGTGCGAAACGGGAGCGCCAGAAGAACCTGCGACCGGAGGAGTGCAGTGGCAGCCAACGACCGGGCGGCAGCTCCCGGAAAGTCCGGCGGGAGTTCCGGTGCCGATGGCCTGATGCGCGCCTCACTGAGCGCCGTGGCACCCGGCACGGCCCTGCGGGACGGTCTGGAGCGGGTGCTCCGCGGCAACACCGGCGGGCTCATCGTGCTCGGCTCCGACAAGACGGTCGAGGCGATGTGCACGGGCGGTTTCGTCCTCGACGTCGAGTTCACCGCCACCCGGCTGCGGGAGCTGTGCAAGCTGGACGGCGGCATCGTGCTCTCCTCGGACCTGTCGAAGATCCTCAGGGCGGGCGTGCAGCTGGTCCCGGACCCGACGATCCCGACCGAGGAGACCGGCACCCGGCACCGCACCGCGGACCGGGTGAGCAAGCAGGTCGGTTTCCCGGTCGTCTCGGTCTCCCAGTCCATGCGGCTGATCGCCCTCTACGTCGACGGGCAGCGCCGGGTCCTGGAGGACTCCGCGGCGATCCTGTCCCGCGCCAACCAGGCCCTGGCCACCCTGGAGCGCTACAAGCTCCGCCTGGACGAGGTCGCGGGCACGCTGTCGGCGCTGGAGATCGAGGACCTGGTGACGGTCCGGGACGTCTCGGCGGTCTCGCAGCGCCTGGAGATGGTGCGCCGCATCGCCACCGAGATCGCCGAGTACGTGGTGGAGCTCGGCACCGACGGGCGTCTGCTGGCGCTCCAGCTCGACGAGTTGATCGCGGGCGTGGAACCCGAACGCGAACTGGTCGTCCGGGACTACGTGCCCGAGCCCACCGCCAAGCGCTCCCGCACCGTGGACGAGGCGCTCGCCGAACTCGACGCGCTCACCCACGCCGAGCTGCTGGAACTGTCCACGGTGGCCCGGGCGATGGGCTACACCGGCTCGCCCGAGACCCTCGACTCGGCGGTCTCGCCCCGCGGTTTCCGGCTGCTGGCCAAGGTGCCGCGGCTGCCCGGCGCCATCATCGACCGCCTGGTCGAGCACTTCGGCGGCCTGCAGAAGCTGCTGGCCGCGAGCGTCGACGACCTGCAGACGGTGGACGGCGTCGGCGAGGCGCGGGCACGCAGTGTGCGCGAGGGCCTGTCGCGGCTGGCCGAGTCGTCGATCCTGGAGCGCTACGTCTGACGCGGTACGCCGGCGCTCGCGCGGCTCCCGGCGCTCCGGGCGGCTCCCGCCGCTCCCGCCGGGGCGGCTCCCGCCGCTCCCGCCGGGGCGGGGCGCGGCCGGCCGGCCCCGCGTCTCAGTCCGCCGACAGCACGAACGAGGTCTGCAGCTTGCCGTGGCCGGGGACCCGTGCCTGCACCAGGTACGTGCCCGGGCCGGCCGAGCCCGCCGGAGGCGTCGCGCACTGCGGGGCGCTCGGCCTGCGGTCCCACTGCACGGTGTACGTGATGCCGCTGCCGGCCGGCACCCGGAACAGCAGGCTCCCGGCGGTCCTCGGGCAGTCGGCGGAGGACCAGTAGTCGTCCCCGCTGCCGGCCTTGGTGACCGTCACCACCGCGGACTTCGGGCCGAGGTCCACCTTGCAGTCCCCGCCCGAGGAGTTCTTCGCGGTCAGCTCGAACACGGGCTTCTGCCCGGGGGCGTAGGAGTTGCGCACACTGCGCAGGGTCAACTTGACCGCGCTCGTGGTGCAGTTGGGCAGTGTGGTGCCGACCGGCAGCACGGCGCCCGCACCGCCGCCACCCGCGCCGCCACCCGCGGCACCGCCGCCCCCGCCTCCGGCCGGCCCGCCGGACGCGGACCCCGCCCCGGAGCCGGCACCGCCCGGCGCGCCCGAGCCGCCGGAACCGCCCGGCGCGGACCCTCCCGAGCCACCGCCGCTCGACTCGTCCCGGCCGCCCGGATGCTGACTGATCGCCGGACCGGACCCGGAGGGCCCCGGCGTGATGGTCGAGGGGGAGGGATTCTTGCCGTCGGCACCGCCGCCGTTGTCCTTGCGGCCCCCGCCGCCCGCCGTGACGATCCACGTGATCAGCAGCGCCAACAGGGCGACCACGGACAGCAGCACGACCCTCCGTCGCCAGTAGATGGAGGGGGGAAGCGGCCCAACGGGTGTACGCAGAGATCCCACGGCCCAAACTGTACGAGAGATCGTGGCCTTCACCGGCCCCACCCGCCGCGTGGAGCGCAACTTTTCCCGATCATCATCACGGCAACGTCCTTACGCGCACCCCCTTGCAAAGAGCGTGACCACGTCCGCACGCTCCGTCACCGCGCGGCCCGCACGCCGCGTCCCGCGGCCTCCCACGGCGGCCCCTCTCCGCGTGGCAGGATCGGAGGCGTCATGACTGCGCCCACACTGCCCCCACACAGCAGCCCCGCCGCCCCGACCGGCCCCGCCACCGAGCCCCCCGGCACCGCGCTCGGGGCGACCCTGCACGCCCAGGTCATCGGCTGGTTCGACGAGCACGCCCGCGACCTGCCCTGGCGCCGCCCCGAGGCGGGCGCCTGGGGCGTGATGGTCAGCGAGTTCATGCTCCAGCAGACCCCGGTCAGCCGGGTCCTGCCGGTCTACGAGGAGTGGCTCGGACGCTGGCCCCGCCCCGCCGACCTGGCCAAGGAGGCGCCGGGCGAGGCCGTCCGCGCCTGGGGCCGGCTCGGCTACCCGCGCCGCGCCCTGCGCCTGCACGGCGCCGCGGTCGCCATAACGGAACGGCACGGCGGCGACGTGCCCACCGAGCACGCGCAACTGCTGGCGCTGCCCGGCATCGGCGAGTACACGGCCGCGGCGGTCGCCTCCTTCGCCTACGGCCAGCGGCACGCCGTACTGGACACCAACGTCCGGCGCGTGCTGGCCCGCGCGGTCACCGGCGTGCAGTACCCGCCCAACGCCACCACCGCCGCCGAACGCCGGCTCGCCCGCGCCCTGCTGCCCGAGGAGGAGGGGACCGCCGCCCGCTGGGCCGCCGCCTCCATGGAACTCGGAGCGCTGGTGTGCACGGCGAAGAACGAGTCCTGCCACCGCTGCCCGATCGCCGCGCACTGCGCCTGGCGGCTCGCGGGCAAGCCCGCGCACGACGGCCCGCCCCGCCGCGGCCAGACGTACGCCGGTACCGACCGTCAGGTGCGCGGCAAGCTGCTCGCCGTACTGCGGGAGGCGCACGCGCCGGTCCCGCAGACCGCGCTCGACCGGGTGTGGCACGAGCCGGTCCAGCGGGCCCGGGCGCTGGACGGGCTGGTCGCCGACGGACTGGTCGAGCCGCTGCCGGGCGGGATGTACCGGCTGCCACTGACCTGACGGCGGCCAACGGCCCCGGCGCGGGGACCGGTCGCCGCCACCGGACCCGGCTTGCGGACCGACCGCCGGTGCCGGAGTCGTGCCCGTGCGGCACGCCTGACGTCCGGTCACCTCACAGCCGTGTCACAGCTCCTGGGGGCGTCGCGGGCCTTCGTGTCACATCTCCGCGCGCCCCGGGGAGATGACCCCGGGGTGCAAATCATCCCCTACGAACCCATATAGGGACGGCCCCATTACCCCGTTCCCCCGCCCGTTACACAACTGACGTACAGCCGAGTGCCAGTCGCAGGCTGCTTCGGACAACGCCGTGACAACCCGTCCGTAACTTCGTTCGCGTGCCCGACCGGCACCGGACGACTGCCGACCACAGTCGTCCGCACCACAGGCTTTTGTGATCCGGCAGTACCCGGGTCGGATGAACGGGGAACGGAGGCGGTTGAACATGACGCAGGGAGAGGTGCTCGAGTTCGAGGAGTACGTGCGCACCCGTCAGGACGCGCTGCTGCGCAGTGCGCGCCGGCTGGTGCCGGACCCGGTCGACGCCCAGGACCTGCTCCAGACGGCGCTGGTGCGGACGTACGGCCGCTGGGAGGGCATCGCGGACAAGCGGCTCGCGGACGCCTACCTGCGCCGAGTCATGATCAACACACGGACCGAGTGGTGGCGGGCCCGCAAGCTGGAAGAGGTCCCCACCGAGCAGCTCCCGGAGGCGTCGGTGGAGGACGCCACCGAGCAGCACGCCGACCGCGCGCTCCTCATGGACATCATGAAAGTTCTCGCACCCAAGCAGCGCAGTGTCGTCGTGCTGCGACACTGGGAGCAGATGTCCACCGAGGAGACCGCCGCCGCCCTCGGCATGTCGGCGGGAACGGTCAAGAGCACGCTGCACCGGGCGCTCGCCCGGCTCCGCGAGGAGCTGGAGGCCCGCGATCTGGACGCACGCGCGCTGGAGCGTGAGGAGCGGGAGCGTTGCGCGGCCTGACCGGCCCCGGGCCCACCCGGGCCCAAGACACTCTTCAGGCGGCGATCACGGCAGTGGCCGTGCTCGCCGCCCTGGCCCTTTTGGTGTCCGCCTGCGGGACGGGCGGCACCGGCGCACGCGACGAGGGCCCGGCGCACGCCGACTCGGTGGCGGGCGCCGCGAGCAGCCCCTCCCCCAGCCCCGCCGACACTCCGCGACGGGTGGACGCCGTCCGGCTCATCAAGGCCGACCCGAAGGTCTCCCCCGCCGTCAAACGCGCGCTCAAGCCGTGCGTCGCGGACGAGTACCCCGTCGACGTCTCCTACGGCGACCTGACCGGCGGCTCCGTCGACGACATCGTGATCAATGTGCTGACCTGCGGGGACGCGGTGGGCGTGGGCGCCTATGTGTACCGGGCGCAGGGCAGCGGCTACCGCAGCGTCTTCCGCGCCGAGGAGCCCCCCGTCTACGCCGAGATCGACCGCGGGGACCTCGTGGTGACCCGGCAGGTGTACGAGAGGGGCGACCCGGTGTCGAACCCCTCCGGCGAGGACGTCATCACCTACCGCTGGACGCAGGGCAGGTTCGCCATGGAGTTCAGCACGCGCAACGAGTACAGCAAGGCCGTCGGGGGCGGGCCGTCCCCGGCGCCGGACAGCTGAGCGCGAGGGGGGGCCGGTGACGGCCTGCGGCCACCGTGGCGGGAGAATGCCGGCGACCACCGCGACGGGAGAATGCCGGCGGCGTGAACCGATCGGGTCCGCCGGTCCGATTCCAGGGTGAACCGGTCACGAGTGAACGCGAAGCGCCCCAGCGGCGTCCACACAGTGAGCGCACCGTGCGCGGGGCGTCCGCCGCGTCCGCCCCGTCACCGAGCGCCACCGCCCACGCCACCGCACCACGAGAAGCACACGAGGACTGAGAGCACCGGGATGGCAGAGCAGACCCACGTCCTGTTCGTCGAGGACGACGACGTCATCCGTGAGGCCACACAGCTCGCCCTGGAGCGGGACGGCTTCGCGGTCACGGCCATGCCCGACGGGCTGTCGGGACTGGAGGCGTTCCGGGCCGACCGGCCCGACATCGCGCTGCTGGACGTCATGGTCCCCGGTCTGGACGGGGTGAGCCTGTGCCGCCGCATCCGCGACGAGTCGACGGTGCCGGTGATCATGCTGTCCGCGCGGGCCGACTCCATCGACGTCGTCCTCGGCCTGGAGGCGGGGGCCGACGACTACGTCACCAAACCGTTCGACGGCGCCGTCCTGGTGGCCCGGATCCGCGCGGTGCTCCGCCGGTTCGGGCACGCGGGCGGTGCCCGCGCCGACGCCGGTGCCTCCCCGATGGACGGCGGGGTGCTGACCTTCGGGGACCTGGAGATCGACACCGAGGGCATGGAGGTGCGGCGGGCCGGGCAGCCGGTGGCGCTCACCCCCACCGAGATGCGGCTGCTCCTGGAGTTCTCCTCCGCGCCGGGCACGGTGCTGTCCCGGGACAAGCTGCTGGAACGCGTCTGGGACTACGGCTGGGGCGGTGACACCCGGGTCGTCGACGTGCACGTGCAGCGGCTGCGCGCCAAGATCGGCCAGGACCGCATCGAGACGGTCCGCGGCTTCGGTTACAAGCTGAAGGCCTGAGCGGGGCGGGCATGCGGGGCAGAACACGGCGCCGGATTCCGGGGCGGCTGGAGCGCGCGGACATCCGCACGGGACTGAGGTGGAAGCTCAGCGCGGCCATCGCGCTGGTCGGCGCGCTGGTGGCGGTGGCGCTGAGCCTGGTGGTGCACAACGCCGCCCGGGTGTCGATGCTGGACAACGCCCGCGACCTGGCCGACACCCGGATCCGGATCGCCCAGAGCATCTACGAGCGTCCCGGCCGCAAGCCGAACTTCGCCGACGCCAAGGTCGACGACCCGCAGCTGCCGGCCGCGCTGCGGCAGAAGGTCCGCCAGGGCCGGCGCGCCACCTACGTCTCCGACCACCGGGGCAACGTGCCCGACATATGGGCGGCCGTACCGCTGAAGGACGGGCACGTGCTGTCCCTGCACACGCACTTCACCGACCGCAGCACCAACATCCTCAAGGATCTCGACCAGGCGCTGGTCATCGGCTCGATCTCGGTCGTCCTCGGCGGCAGCGCGCTCGGTGTGCTCATAGGGGGTCAGCTCTCGCGCCGGCTGCGCAAGGCGGCCGCCGCGGCGAACCGGGTCGCCAAGGGCGAGACGGACGTACGGGTGCGCGAGGAGATCGGCGGTGTCGTACGGGACGAGACCGACGACCTGGCGCGCGCGGTGGACGCGATGGCGGACGCGCTGCAGCAGCGGCTGGAGGCGGAGCGCCGGGTCACCGCCGACATCGCGCACGAGCTGCGCACCCCGGTGACCGGGCTGCTGACGGCGGCCGAACTGCTACCGCCCGGCCGCCCGACGGAGCTGGTCATGGACCGGGCGAAGGCCATGCGCACGCTGGTGGAGGACGTCCTGGAGGTGGCCCGGCTCGACGGCGCCTCCGAGCGAGCCGAGCTGCAGGACATCCTGCTCGGCGAGTTCGTCGCCCGCCGGGTGGCCGCCAAGGACCCGGGTGTCGAGGTGCGGGTGGTGCACGAGTCGATGGTCACGACCGACCCGCGGCGACTGGAGCGGGTGCTGTTCAATCTGCTCGCCAACGCCGCCCGGCACGGCAGGCCGCCGATCGAGGTGACCGTCGAGGGCCGGGTCATCCGGGTGCGCGACCACGGGCCGGGCTTTCCCGAGAAGCTGCTCGCCGAGGGCCCGAGCCGGTTCCGCACCGGCAGCGCGGACCGGGCCGGGCGCGGCCACGGCCTCGGCCTGACCATCGCCGCCGGCCAGGCGCGCGTGCTGGGCGCCCGCCTCACCTTCCGCAACGTGCGCCCCGCGGGTGCCCCCGACCACATTCCGTCCGAGGGCGCGGTGGCCGTCCTCTGGCTCCCGGAGCACGCCCCCACCAACACCGGCAGCTACCCCCTCCTCCCGGGCCAGGGGGCCGACGGCGGACGATGACCGGCGGGCGGCACGGCCAGGTGCCCCACGGCGGGCTGTGACGGGCCGGCGCTCCCCTCGTGCGCGCCGGGTGCGCCGGGTGCGCCGGGTGCGGCAGTACGGCGGCACGGCGGTACGGCGGTACGGCTACGGCGAACCCCCGGGGCGGACACCTGCCGGGGGGCTTGCTCACGGGACGGGCGGCGGTCTCACCGCCCCCGGCCACTGCCAGGGCCGACGACGCGGCGGTCAGACCGCTTCCGTCACGCTCGCACGGGCCGTCGCGTCGCTCGCGGCGTCCTGGTCCCCGGGCTTGGCCGGAGCGGGGCCGGCGCCCTTGAGCGGTACTTCCTTGACGAAGAGCGCCGCCACCAGGACGATCACCGCGACCGCGGAGCCCAGCAGGAAGGCCGAGTGCGTACCGGAGGCCACCGCGTGCTGGTAGGCCTCCCGGGCCACCGCCGGGAGCTTCTGCAGGCTCTTGGCGTCCAGCTGCGCCGACTGCTCGGTGATCTTCGAGCCCAGGGAGCCGGCCCGCTCGGCCATCTCGTGCTGGACCCGGTTGTTGAACAGCGCACCCATGATCGCCACGCCGAAGGACGAGCCCAGCGTGCGGAAGAGGGTGGTGGACGAGGAGGCCACGCCCATGTCCCGCATCTCCACGCTGTTCTGCGCCACCAGCATGGTGATCTGCATCAGGCAGCCCATGCCGGCGCCGAGGACCGCCATGTAGAGACCGGAGGTCACCCGGGAGGTGCCGGTGTCCATCAGGGACAGCAGGTACAGCCCGGCGATCATCAGGACGCCGCCCGCGATCGGGAAGACCTTGTAGCGGCCGCTGCCGGTGGTGACCCGGCCGGCGATCAGCGACACGACCATCATCGCGCCGAGCATCGGCAGGAGCAGCAGACCGGAGTTGGTCGCGGACGCGCCCTGCACCGACTGCTGGTACAGCGGCAGGAAGAGCACCGCGCCGAACATCACGAAGCCGGTGATGAAGCCGATCAGCGACATCAGGCTGAAGTTGCGGCTGCGGAAGATGTGCAGCGGCACGATCGGCTCGGCGGCCCTGGTCTGCCAGAAGACGAAGCCGATGAGCGATACCACGCCGATCGCGGTCAGCTCCATGATCCGCGCGGAGGTCCAGGCGTACTCCGTGCCGCCCCAGGTGGTGACGAGCACGATGGCGCTGATGCCCACGGTCAGCAGCGCGGCGCCCAGGTAGTCGATCCGGGCCTGCGAGCGCTTCCTCGGCAGGTGCAGCACGGCACTGACCGCGACGAGCGCCACGGCGCCGAGCGGCAGGTTGATGTAGAAGGCCCAGCGCCAGCCCCAGTTGTCGGTGATGGTGCCGCCCACCAGCGGTCCGCCGATCATCGCCAGCGCCATGACGCCGGCCATCATGCCCTGGTACTTGCCGCGCTCCCGGGGCGGGATCAGATCGCCGATGATGGCCATCACGCCGACCATCAGACCGCCGGCGCCCAGGCCCTGGACCGCGCGGAAGCCGATCAGCTCGCCCATGTTCTGCGCCATGCCGCTCAGCGCGGAGCCGGCCAGGAAGATCACGATCGAGGTCATGAAGGCGCCCTTGCGCCCGTACATGTCGCCCAGCTTGCCCCACAGCGGGGTGGACGCCGCCGTCGCGAGGGTGTAGCCGGTCACCACCCACGACAGGTGCTGCAGACCGCCGAGCTCACCGACGATCGTCGGCATCGCGGTGCCCACGATCATGTTGTCGAGCATCGCGAGCATCATCGCGATCATCAGGGCGAGCAGGACGACCCGCACGCTCCTCGGCTGCTTGTCCGCGTCCCCGGGCTGCTCCGGCTGTCCCGCCGGTTCCGGCTGCCCTGGGTGTTCCGACTGCTCCGACCTCGTTTTCGCGGTGTCCGCCATCCGTCCCACTCCCCCAGCTACTCCCACTTACTTGCCGCCCGGCAAGTGACTACACTCCGGAAGGTAGACCGCCAACTAGCCGGGCGTCAAGTAAGTTTTGCCGGCCGGTCGGCAGGTAACCTCTCCGGGAGCGCGAGGAGCACGAGAATGGGCGGCACCATGGACGGCACCAGGCAGCAGCGCCGCGGGAACACCCGCCAGCGCATCCAGGACGTGGCGCTCGAACTCTTCGCCGAGCAGGGGTACGAGAAGACCTCCCTGCGCGAGATCGCCGAGCGCCTGGACGTCACCAAGGCGGCGCTGTACTACCACTTCAAGACCAAGGAAGAGATCATCGTCAGCCTCTTCGAGGACCTGACGCACCCGATCGAGGAACTGATCGAGTGGGGGCGGCGGCAGCCGCACACGCTGGAGACCAAGCAGGAGATCGTCCGCCGCTACAGCCAGGCGCTGGCCGGGGCGGAGCCCCTGTTCCGCTTCATGCAGGAGAACCAGGCGACCGTGCGCGAGCTGCGCATCGGGGACACCTTCAAGGACCGTATGCGCGGCCTGCGGGACATCATCATCGACCCGGAGGCGAGCCTGACGGACCAGGTGCGCTGCGTCAGCGCCCTGTTCACGCTGCACGCCGGGATGTTCGTGATGCAGGACCTCGAGGGCGACCCGGAGGACCGGCGCAAGGCCGTGCTCGAGGTCGCCATCGACCTGGTGACCCAGGCACACCAGGGCGCCCACAGGGACTGACGACACGGAACCGCCGCCCTGCGCCGGCATGCGGCGGGGCGGCGGTGCGATGCGCGCGGCATCCCGGGCTTGCGGGATCCGCGGACTCCGGCGGCTCCGGGACTTAGCGCCCTAGGGACGCCTCGAGGCTCCGGAACTCCGAGCCCATGGGGGCGCCTTCGGGGCTCCTGGACTCCGGGCCCATGGGGGCCTTCGGAGCTCCGGGAGTCCGGTCCTCCGGGCCTCCAGGGCTCCGGGTCAGACGGTCACGCCGTGGGAGCGCAGGAAGGCGACCGGGTTGACGGCGGAGCCGTAGTTCGGGGTGGTGCGGATCTCGAAGTGCAGGTGCGGGCCGGTGCTGTTGCCGGTGTTGCCGGACAGGGCTATGTGCTGACCGGTGGCGACGACCTGGCCGACCTTCACGTCGATGCGCGAGAGGTGCGCGTACTGCGAGTACTGGCCGTTGGCGTGCTTGATGACGATGGCGTTGCCGTAGGCGGGGCCGTCGCCGCCGCCGTAGGGGCCGGCCTTGACGACGGTGCCGCCGTGGGCGGCGACGACCTCGGTGCCGATCGGCACGGCGAAGTCCTGGCCGCTGTGCTTGTGCGCCCAGTGGCTGCCGCCCTGGTTGAAGCTGGCGCTGAGGGTGTAGTTCTTCACCGGGTCGACCCAGGCGGCGGCCGACTTGGCGACGGCGGCGGGAGCCGCCGTGGTCTCGGCGGCGGACGCTACTCCCGCACCCATGGCGACCGAGACGCCCAGGCCGGCGGCCAGGACGGCGGCGCGGGTACGGAGCTTGGTGGCACGGGCGGAACGGGACGTGGCGCGCTGGAACATCTAAACCTCTGCAGGTGGGGGACGTTGGGGGCCGCCTGGCAATGCCTTCGCCCGGCGGGCTCCACCTTGGTAACCCGGCCGCTCCCCGGACCTCAAACACCCCCACTACGACGGAATGTAGTAAGAGGGGACAGTGGCGCACGTCTCTTGACGAGCCTCCTATTTAGGACAAACCCCCTGTAGAGACCCCATGAGGGAGCATTTCGCCGCCCTAAATGTCCGATTTACGGATCCCCGTCCGGTACTAAGTGGCGTAGTACGGGACAAATCGCCTGTGCCCCACATCACCGGTGAGGCGGTTTTGGGCCCCTTGTCGTGTGACGGGGGTCATGTGGCGCCCGTCTCCACACAGTTACCGCCAAGTAATCGTGCAGACGCCTTCCCGCCACCACGTCGTTCGAGCATGCTCACATCAAAAGTTCGCCGCTCCACGACGCCGAGAGGACCCCCCACCCATGACCACAGGCACCTGGACGCGCCGCATCGGTACGACCGCCGTCGCCACGGTCGCCGCCACGGCCCTGGCCGTCCCCCTGGGCGCCCGGGCCGCGACGGACGCCCCGGCCTCCGCCACGGCGGGCGGAGCCCCGGCCACCGCGACAGCCGCCACGTCCGGGAAGGTCGACTACGCCACCTGGCAGCGCGACTGCCAGGCCGTGATGGACCAGGCGCTGCCGTATCTGCGGCAGCGGATCGCCGACGGCGGGGCGGGCGAGAAACGGGCCGTCGTCTTCGACATCGACAACACGACGCTGGAGACCGACTTCGGCTTCAGCTACCCCCAGCCCGCCAACCGGCCCGTGCTGAAGGTCGCCCAGTACGCGCAGGAGCACGGCGTCGCGCTGTTCTTCGTCACCGCCCGTCCCGGCATCGTCGAGGGACCGACGGAGTTCAATCTCGCGTACGACGGCTACCGCGTCGACGGGCTGTACGTGCGCGGCCTGCTCGACCTGTTCAAGGACGTCGCCGACTACAAGACGGCCAGGCGCGCGGCCATCGAGGCCAAGGGCTACACGATCATCGCCAACATCGGCAACAGCGCCACCGACCTCTCCGGCGGCCACGCCGAGAAGACCTTCAAGCTGCCGGACTACGACGGGCAGCTGTCCTGACGCACACAAAAGGGGCTGCCCCGGGACTCCAGGTCCCGGGGCAGCCCCTTCGGCGCGTGCCCGGCGTGCCGGCTACGCGTCCTTGCTCAGGTTCGGCCCGGCTCCGCCGGCCGCCTGCTCGATCGGCGGGACGTCCGGCAGCGCGGACTTCTCCTCGCCGCGGAAGGTGAAGGTCTTCTCCTCGCCCTCGCCCTCGGTGTCCACGACCACGATGTGACCGGGGCGCAGCTCGCCGAAGAGGATCTTCTCCGACAGCGAGTCCTCGATCTCGCGCTGGATCGTCCGGCGCAGCGGCCGGGCGCCCAGGACGGGGTCGTAGCCCTTCTTGGCCAGCAGCTCCTTGGCGGACTGGGAGAGCTCGATGCCCATGTCCCGGTCCCTCAGGCGCTCGTCCACCTTGCCGATCATCAGGTCGACGATCCGCAGGATGTTCTCCTGGGTGAGCTGCGGGAAGACCACCACGTCGTCGACGCGGTTGAGGAACTCGGGGCGGAAGTGCTGCTTGAGCTCGTCCGACACCTTGTTCTTCATGCGCTCGTAGTTGGTCTTCGTGTCACCCGAGGCGGCGAAGCCCAGGTTGAAGCCCTTGGAGATGTCCCGGGTGCCGAGGTTGGTGGTCATGATGATCACCGTGTTCTTGAAGTCCACGACCCGGCCCTGGGAGTCGGTCAGGCGACCGTCCTCCAGGATCTGCAGCAGCGAGTTGAAGATGTCCGGGTGGGCCTTCTCGACCTCGTCGAAGAGGACGACCGAGAACGGCTTGCGGCGCACCTTCTCCGTCAGCTGGCCGCCCTCCTCGTAGCCCACGTAGCCGGGGGGCGAACCGAAGAGGCGGGAGACCGTGTGCTTCTCGCTGAACTCCGACATGTCGAGGGAGATCAGCGCGTCCTCGTCACCGAAGAGGAACTCCGCGAGCGCCTTGGACAGCTCGGTCTTACCCACGCCGGACGGGCCGGCGAAGATGAACGAGCCACCCGGGCGCTTCGGGTCCTTCAGACCCGCACGGGTACGGCGGATCGCCTTGGACAGCGCCTTGACGGCGTCGTCCTGGCCGATGACCCGCTTGTGGAGCTCGTCCTCCATGCGCAGCAGCCGGCTGGACTCCTCCTCGGTCAGCTTGAAGACCGGGATGCCGGTGGCCGTGGCGAGGACCTCGGCGATCAGGTCGCCGTCGACCTCGGCGACGACGTCCATGTCGCCGGCCTTCCACTCCTTCTCCCGCTTGGCCTTGGCGGCCAGGAGCTGCTTCTCCTTGTCGCGCAGCGAGGCGGCCTTCTCGAAGTCCTGCGAGTCGATCGCGGACTCCTTGTCCCGGCGGACCGCGGCGATCTTCTCGTCGAACTCGCGCAGGTCCGGCGGCGCGGTCATCCGGCGGATGCGCATCCGGGAGCCGGCCTCGTCGATCAGGTCGATCGCCTTGTCCGGCAGGAAGCGGTCCGAGATGTAGCGGTCGGCCAGGGTGGCGGCCTGGACCAGCGCCTCGTCGGTGATGGAGACGCGGTGGTGCGCCTCGTACCGGTCGCGCAGACCCTTGAGGATCTCGATGGTGTGCGGCAGGGACGGCTCGGCGACCTGGATGGGCTGGAAGCGGCGCTCGAGGGCCGCGTCCTTCTCCAGGTGCTTGCGGTACTCGTCCAGGGTGGTGGCGCCGATGGTCTGCAGCTCGCCGCGGGCCAGCATCGGCTTGAGGATGCTCGCCGCGTCGATGGCGCCCTCGGCGGCACCCGCACCGACCAGCGTGTGCAGCTCGTCGATGAACAGGATGATGTCGCCGCGGGTACGGATCTCCTTGAGCACCTTCTTCAGGCGCTCCTCGAAGTCACCGCGGTAGCGGGAGCCGGCGACCAGGGCGCCGAGGTCCAGGGTGTAGAGGTGCTTGTCCTTGAGGGTCTCGGGCACCTCGCCCTTGACGATGGCCTGGGCGAGGCCCTCGACGACGGCGGTCTTGCCGACGCCGGGCTCACCGATCAGCACCGGGTTGTTCTTGGTACGGCGGGAGAGCACCTGCATGACCCGCTCGATCTCCTTCTCGCGCCCGATGACCGGGTCGAGCTTGGACTCACGAGCGGCCTGGGTGAGGTTCCGGCCGAACTGGTCGAGGACCAGGGACGTCGAGGGGGTGCCCTCGGCAGGGCCGCCCGCGGTGGCGGTCTCCTTGCCCTGGTAACCGGAGAGCAGCTGGATGACCTGCTGCCGCACCCGGTTGAGATCAGCGCCCAGCTTGACCAGGACCTGGGCGGCGACGCCCTCGCCCTCGCGGATCAGGCCGAGCAGGATGTGCTCCGTGCCGATGTAGTTGTGGCCCAGCTGAAGGGCCTCGCGGAGCGACAGCTCCAGGACCTTCTTGGCACGGGGGGTGAAGGGGATGTGGCCCGAGGGGGCCTGCTGGCCCTGGCCGATGATCTCCTCCACCTGCTGGCGGACCGCCTCGAGCGAAATCCCGAGGCTCTCAAGGGCCTTGGCGGCGACACCCTCACCCTCGTGGATCAGGCCCAGGAGGATGTGCTCGGTGCCGATGTAGTTGTGGTTGAGCATCCGGGCTTCTTCCTGAGCCAGGACGACAACCCGCCGCGCGCGGTCGGTGAACCTCTCGAACATCGTTAATCGCTCCTCAGAGCGGTCAGGCAGTGGGGGGAACTTCCCCTCCCTGTCCTTCCGCAGCTTAGTCCCGCAAGCGGGGACCGCTCATTCCAACTGCCGACACCGTCGATGGCCTCCTGACCCCGAACGCCGACATCTGCTCCAACCCGATGGTGCGAGACGATGTTCCCGCAGGCCAGGCAGTTACCCCAGTCGCCAGTACGCCGATGGCGAACGTGAGACTCCTGCGCCCGGGTACGGCCTGCGCGTCGCCCCCTCCCACTAGGGATGTCTTACCCGTACGGACTGACACTCCATGCCGCGCGCCCCCGTTCCCTCCGCTATGGGCGAACAACTTCGCGCCCCCTCCCCCACGCGCGCGCCCCCTTGCCCGGCACAGATCGTCCGCGCGCGAACACCCAGCGTAACCCTGGGGTGTGTCCGGCGGTTGCACCCTGCATGGTCGGCAGCCTCTCCTCCGTCCCGCTTCCGGTTCCCGTCCCCCGTCGGCCGCCCGGCCCCGGCGAGGGGGCGGTGCGGCACTGGTACGAGAACGAACTGGGGTGGCCGACGGTGCCCGGTTCACCGGTACGACTTGTGGTGGGCCACCGCTTCGACGTCCTGGACCTGCCGGTGGAGGCGGGCCGGGGGGCGCTGCGCCGTCTGGGTCCCGGTTCCCCGGTCGCCGTGCGGGCCGACCGGATGCAGTTGCTGGTGGCGGCGGGCGGCGCGGAGGAGGTGCCCGGGCTGCTGGAGTGGCTGGAGTGGGGCGCCGTGGACCTGGACCTGGTGGCGCTGGGCGCGGGCGCCCTCATGGACGCCCCGGCACCGCCCGGCGGGGTCACGACCTCCGGCGCGGGGACGGCGTCCAGCACGGGGACGGTGCGGGTGCCCGGGGCGCGACGGGCGACGGACGCGGGGTCCGGGCCCGGGTCCGGCGAAGGGCCGCGGCCCGGCGGGCGGTCCTGCCGCGGACCCGGCTGCGATCTCGGCTGCGGACTCGGCTGCGGACTGGGCGCGGGGCCCTGCCCCGGCGCGGGGCGTCGCGACGGCACGGGGCCCCGCCCCGGCGCGGATCCGGCCGGGGCGTGGGCGCCGGCGCGGGAGCGTCGCGGATCACAGGGGGCCGCCGTGTGGCTGCGGCCCCCCGAGCCCGGTCGCGAGGTCGAGGCCTCGCTGCCGGGGCTCTCGGCTGTGGGGGGACGTGCGGGCGTCCCCGATCTCGTACGGCTGGTGGACACGGCCGCCGCCGAGTGCCACCGGATCCGGCTGCGGCGCGCGTGCGCACAGCCGGTCGCGCTGTCCCGGTAGCCGCGGGGAGACCCTCGGCTTCCGGGCCCACGGCCGCCGTGTGTCAGCCGTTGGCCTTCTCGTACGCCTCGCGGATGGACGCGGGGACCCGTCCGCGGTCGTTGACCTCGTAGCCGTTCTCCTTCGCCCAGGCACGGATCTGCGCGGTGTCCTGGCTGCCGCCGGAAGCCGCGCGCGCCTTTCCACGGCCGCCCGAAGCGCGGCCTCCGGTACGCCGGCCGCTCTTGACGTACGGCTCGAGAAGGCCGCGGAGCTTGTCCGCGTTGGCGGTGGTGAGATCGATCTCGTAGGTCTTGCCGTCCAGCGCGAACGTCACGGTCTCGTCCGCCTCGCCGCCGTCGAGGTCGTCGACAAGAAGGACCTGAACCTTCTGTGCCACCGGATTTCCTTTCATCGATAACGTGAGGACCGGGGGGTGGTCGGCGTCCGCCGTTTAGCCGTCCCCTGTTATATGCAGTACTGCAGTACGTCGGAAAGCAAACCGCTTTTGCGGGAAAAACACAAACCCCTGGGGGAAGAGCGACCGCACACCCGGCCGGAAACATGCGCGTTTCGGACATAGCGAACCCGGGCAGGGCCGGACGGTGTGAATACGGCTTCCCCGGTCCGTGGATCCCGGACGCCCCTTGGCGATCACAGATGCAGAAGCATCCGGCTGTTGCCCAAGGTGTTCGGTTTCACTCGTTCGAGACCGAGGAACTCCGCGACGCCCTCGTCATAGGAACGCAGCAGCTCCGCGTAGACATCGGTGTCGACCGGCGTCTCACCGATCTCCACGAAGCCGTGCTTCCCGAAGAAGTCCACTTCGAAGGTCAGGCAGAAAACCCGGCGAACACCGAGCCAGCGCGCGGTCTGCAGCAACTTCTCCAGCAACTGATGGCCGACGCCCGCGCCCTTCAGGCCGGGCTTCACCGCGAGAGTGCGCACTTCCGCGAGGTCTTCCCACATCACGTGCAGTGCGCCGCAGCCGACGACCTCGGCGTTGTCGTCCCGTTCGGCGACCCAGAACTCCTGGATGTCCTCGTAAAGCGTCACGGTCGCTTTGTCGAGCAGGATGCGCTCGCGCGCGTACGCGTCGAGCAGCCGGCGCACCGCCGGTACATCGCCGGTCCTGGCCCGCCGGACGGTGACGGCTTTTGCGGTGACTTCGGGTTGCTCTGCGGACATGTGCGGACGCTATCGCCCGCGACCGCCCCGCGCCGACCCGGGGTTCTCGTCACGGGTTTCGGCCGTATCGGCCGCCGCGGCGCTATCGGCGGTATCCGCGCCGGCCGTGTCCGGGACTTCGCCGGTGACTTCGGTCTTCTCTTCGGGTGTTCCGCCCGGCGCCGTCGCGCCCGTTCCGCCGCCGGTTCCCCCCGCGGCGTCCTCGGTGAGGCCTCCGGTGGTTCCCTCGACGATGCGAACGGCGTCCCGAAGGGCCTGCCGCTGTTCATCGCTCATCATCCCGAAGAAGGCGACGAGAGCCGCGGCGGCGTTGTCGCTCTGGGACCAGGCGTCGTTCATCAGTGCGGCGGCGTAGGCGGCCCGGGTGGACACCGCCTCATATCGATAGGCCCGGCCCTCGGCCTCGCGGCGCACCCAGCCCTTGTGATGGAGATTGTCCAAAACGGTCATCACCGTGGTGTACGCGATGGACCGTTCCCGCTGAAGGTCTTCCAGGACTTCCCGAACGGTCACCGGGCGGTTCCACTTCCACACCCGCGTCATGACCGCGTCTTCGAGTTCTCCCAATGGGCGAGGCACAACTCAGCACAATAGTGGGAGACGGCGCACATGGCGTGCCGACGTGCGCTTTTTGTGACAGAAACGAACAAAAGGGACGTGCGGCACGGTGCGTGGCGCGCACGGCCGGGCGCACGGCGCGCACCGGGCCGTACGCCCGTCGGCGCCGGGGCCACCGCGGCCGGCCCGGCCGACCCGCCGGGCGGGTCCGGTGACGGTCAGGCGTCGGTGGAGACGGCCGGTCAGGCGTCGGTCGGGGCGGCGCCGCCGGAGGAGGCCCGCGGGCCGCCCTGGGTACGCGCGACGGCGGCGTCGACGGCCGCGTCCTCCTTGGCCTTGTTGGCGCCGCCCTGGGTCTTCACGATCACCCGGACGAGGCCGATGAAGAACGCGGCCATGACGACCGGGGGGAGCAGCGCGGAGACGTAGTCCATGGGTCCAGGGTAGCCAGGGCGGCGGGACAAACAGGGGCGGGGTGGCCCGGACCGCTACACCGCGGCGAGCCGCTGCTGCGGATCCCCGGACGGCGGCGCGGGCTTGCGGCGCGGGAAGACCTCGCCGGGCGTGGGGATGGGCCGCCGGGCGGGCTCGGGGGCCCCGGGGGCGGGCGCCGGGGACGGGGACGGCTGGGCGGGAGCGGGGCGCTGCCCGGGCTTCGGCGCGGGCTTCTTGGCCGGCTCCCCGCCGGAGGCCGCCGGCCACACCCGCCGCAGGGGGCTGCGGGAGGCCGGGACGGCGGCGGCCGTACGGGCGGTGGCCGGGCGGTACGGCATGGCGCCCGAGGGAGCCGCCGAGGGGGCGGGCACGCTCGCGCGCACGGGCCGGGAGCCGCCGTCCGCCCCTGCCTCCTGGCCGGTGGGCTGCCCGGCGAGGACACGGCAGCGGTGCAGCAGGGCGGCCGCGGCGGGGGTGCCGCGCAGGGCGCCCAGGGCGGCGAGGTCGTCGGAACCCGGCCGGAGACCGGCGTCCAGGGCCTCTTCGAGGAGCGCGAAGTAGCCGAGGGCGGTTCCGGGCAGGGCCTCGCGGTAGCGGGCGAGTTCGGCCTCCAGGAACGCGCGCGACCGGGCGCCCTCGTACAGCGCCTCGTCGAGCGACTCGGCGAGTCTGAGGCACTCCCGCAGGTCCTCGGCGCGGGCGGGACGGGCGTGAAGGGCGAGGGTGAGGGCGCGGCGGAGCACACGCAGCTCCTCCGCGCCGAACACCATGCCGCCGCGGGTTCCGTATGGCGTGGGCATAGGCCGACGATACGCGCTAATCAGACAAATTCGACATAAGACGCGCAGGTGACACGTGGGCACCCGGCGCGCGAGCACCCGCGCGCACCACGAGGACCCGCGCGGATGTCCGTGCGCGCGCAGGGAGCGCGACGCTCCGGCGCCCTGCACGGGCGTCGGCGCCCGGCGGAGACCAGGGCCCGCGGGGACGCCGGGCGGCCGCCGGTACGGCGGCGCGGGCGCAAGGGGCCGGTGCGGGGAATCCCGGCTGCCGTCCGGCGCACGTGGCGCACGCGCCGTGCCGCCTCCTCGTCCCGCCCCGCACAGGTGCGGCGCACGCGCGTGGGGCTCGTCGTGCGGCGGGGGCGGGGGCGCCCCGCGCTCCGACCCCGCACGACCCCCGCACGCGCACGCCGGCACGCGAGGGTCGGCGTGGGCACGGGTGCGGGAGCCGGCGGCTACGGGGCGCCGGGCCCGGAGGGCGCCCCGCGGAGGACACCCACGGGTGGTGGTCACCCGCGGGTGGTGGTCACCCGCAGGTGGTGGTCACCCGTGGGTGGCGGTCACCCGCGGGACACGTTGCGTTCGTAGACCAGGCGGAGGCCGATGAGGGTGAGCCACGGCTCGTGCTCGTCGATCACCGAGGACTCGCCGAGGACCATGGGGGCGAGGCCGCCCGTCGCGATCACGGTCACGTCGTCGGGGTCGTCGGCCAGTTCCCGGGCCATGCGGCTGACCACTCCGTCGACCTGTCCGGCGAACCCGTAGACGATGCCCGCCTGCATGGCCTCGACCGTGTTCTTGCCGATCACGCTGCGCGGCCGGGCCACCTCGATCTTCCGCAGCATCGCCGCCCGGACGCCCAGCGCCTCCACGGAGATCTCGATACCGGGCGCGATCACCCCGCCGACGTACTCCCCGCGCGCGGACACCGCGTCGAAGGTGGTCGCGGTGCCGAAGTCCACGACCACCGCGGGGCCGCCGTACAGTTCGGTCGCCGCGACCGCGTTGATGATCCGGTCGGCGCCGACCTCCTTGGGGTTGTCGAAGAGGATCGGCACGCCGGTCTTCACGCCGGGCTCGACCAGGACGGCCGGTACGTCGCCGTAGTAGCGCCGGGTCACCTCGCGCAGCTCGTGCAGCACGGACGGCACGGTCGCGCAGATGGCGATGCCGTCGATGCCGTCGCCCAGCTCGTCGCCGAGCAGCGGGTGCATGCCCATCAGGCCCTGCAGCAGCACGGCGAGCTCGTCGGCGGTGCGGCGGGCGTCCGTGGAGATGCGCCAGTGCTCGACGATGTCCTCCCCGTCGAACAGCCCGAGCACCGTGTGGGTGTTGCCCACGTCGATCGTCAGCAGCATGACCGGTACCTACTCCGCCTCGCGCAGGTCCAGGCCGATGTCCAGGATCGGCGAGGAGTGGGTGAGGGCGCCCACGGCGAGGTAGTCCACGCCGGTCTCCGCGTAGGCGCGGGCGGTCTCCAGGGTGAGCCGCCCCGAGGCCTCCAGCACCGCGCGGCCGTCGACGATCGCCACGGCCTCCTCGCACTCGACGGGCGTGAAGTTGTCCAGCAGGATCAGGTCCGCGCCCGCGTCCACGACCTCGCGCAGCTGGTGCAGGGTGTCGACCTCGACCTCGATCGGCACCTCCGGGAACGCCTCGCGCACGGCCTTGAAGGCCGCCGCGACGCCGCCCGCGGCCACCACGTGGTTGTCCTTGATCAGGGCGGCGTCCGACAGCGACATGCGGTGGTTGACGCCGCCGCCGCAGCGGACGGCGAACTTCTCCAGGGAGCGCAGGCCCGGGGTGGTCTTACGGGTGTCGCGCACCCGGGCCCTGGTGCCCTCCAGGGCGTCCGCCCAGGCGCGCGTGGCGGTGGCGATGCCGGACAGCCGGCACAGCAGGTTGAGCGCGCTGCGCTCGGCGGTCAGCAGGTCGCGCGTGCGCGTGGTGACCGACAGCAGCTTCTGCCCGGCGTGCACCCGGTCGCCGTCGTCCACGTGCCGCTCGACCTCGAACTCGTCGGTGCACACCACCGAGAGCACGGCCTCGGCGACGCGCAGGCCGGCCACCACGCCGGCCTCGCGGGCGGTGAAGTCGCCGGTGGCGACGGCGGTCTCCGGGATGGTCGCGACCGTCGTCACGTCCACGCCGTGGTCCAGGTCCTCCTGGATGGCGACGTTGGCGATGTCCTCGACCTCCACGGGGTCGAGGTGCGCCTCGGCCAGGAGCTGGGCGAGCGCGGGGTCGAGCCCGCACTCCAGGTACTCCTCGTCGGCGTCCGCGCCGCAGCCGCAGCCGTCGCCGCCGCAGCAGCCGCCGTTCGAGGCAAGGGGAAGTTCTTCGGGGCTCACTTGTGTCACTGCTCCTGGGGGCGGCGGGGCGCGGGGGCCTCGGGGCGGGTCGGGGGGAAGTCCGCCGTGTCCGTGGTGTGCACCACGGGCGTCCGGTCGGGGTTCAGCCGTACGACGATGTGGCGGCGCCAGTGGGCGTCGTCGCGCTCGGGGCGGTCCTCGCGCCAGTGGCAGCCGCGGGTCTCCTCGCGCAGCCGGGCGGCGGCCACCAGGACACGGGCCACGCACAGCAGGTTGGTGGCCTCCCAGGTGTCGACGCCGGGTTCGGCCGTCTTGCCGTTCTCCTCGAGGGCGCCGCGGGCCTCGGCGTGCAGCCGCTCGAGCTGCTCGGCGGCCCCGGCGAGGGACGCGCCGGAGCGCAGCACGCCCGCGCCCTCGGTCATGATCCGCTGGATCGCGAACCGGGCCTCGGGGGCGAGCAGGGGGTGCGCGGGCCGGTCGGTGTACGGCACGGGCCGCGGCACGCGCGCGTGCAGGCCGTTCTCCGACCGCTCGCGCGCGATGTCGGCGGCGATGCGCTCGGCGTAGACCAGGCCCTCGAGCAGGGAGTTGGAGGCGAGGCGGTTGGCGCCGTGCACGCCGGTGCAGGCCACCTCCCCGCAGGCGTACAGGCCGGGGACGGTGGTGCGGCCCCGGGGGTCGGTGCGCACGCCCCCGGAGGCGTAGTGGGCGGCCGGGGCGACCGGGACGGGCTCGGTGACCGGGTCGATGCCGTGGGCGCGGCAGGCGGCCAGGATCGTCGGGAAGCGGTGCTCCCACATCTCGGCGCCGAAGTGGCGGGCGTCGAGGAACATGTGCTCGGCGTCCTGCTCCTGCATACGGCGCATGATGCCCTTGGCGACGATGTCCCGCGGGGCGAGTTCGGCCAGTTCGTGCTGCCCGGTCATGAAGCGCACGCCGTCGGCGTCGACCAGGTGGGCGCCCTCGCCGCGCACCGCCTCGGAGACGAGGGGCTGCTGGCCCTCGGCGTCCGGGCCGAGGAACAGCACCGTCGGGTGGAACTGCACGAACTCCAGGTCGGAGACCTCCGCCCCGGCCCGCAGGGCGAGCGCCACACCGTCGCCGGTGGACACGGAGGGGTTCGTGGTCGCGGAGAAGACCTGGCCCATGCCGCCGGTGGCGAGCACCACGGCGGGCGCGTGCACGGCGCCCACGCCGTCGTGCTGGCCCTCGCCCATCACGTGCAGGGTGACGCCGGCGGTGCGGCCGTCGGCGTCCGTGAGCAGATCGAGCACCAGCGCGTTCTCGACGGTGCGCAGCCCGCGCGCGCGTACGGCCTCGACGAGCGCCCGGGAGATCTCCGCGCCGGTGGCGTCGCCGCCCGCGTGCGCGATCCGGCGGCGGTGGTGGCCGCCCTCGCGGGTGAGCTGGATGCCGCCCTCGTCGTCGGTGTCGAAGTGGGCGCCGGTGGAGATCAGCCGCCGTACGGCGTCGGGGCCCTCGGTGACGAGGATGCGCACGGCCTCCTCGTCGCACAGGCCGGCGCCCGCCACCAGGGTGTCGTCCAGGTGCTGCTCGGGGGTGTCGCCGTCGCCGAGGGCGGCGGCGATGCCGCCCTGCGCCCAGCGGGTGGAGCCGTCGTCCAGGCGGGCCTTGGTGACGACGACCGTCGTCAGGCCCGCGGCCTCGCAGCGCAGGGCGGCGGTCAGGCCGGCCACGCCGGAGCCGACGACCACCACGTCCGCGTCGATGGACCACCCGGGCGCGGGCGCGTGCAGTCGTATGCCTGTGCTGGTCACGAGGCGGCTCCGAGGGTTCCGAAGGTGAGGGGCAGGTTGTCGATCAACCGGGTCGTGCCGACCCGGGCGGCGACGGCGAGGACGGCCTCACCGGTGAAGTCGTCGCCGATCTCGGTGAAGTCGGCGGGGTCGACGAGGGCCAGGTAGTCCAGTTCGAGCGGCGGGGTCAGGCGCGCGGCCTCGTCCAGTACCTGCCGGGCGGCGGCGCGGACGGCGGCCGCCGCACCGGGGGACGCCTTGGCGACCGCGGCGGCGTCGGCCGCGGCGCGGGACTCCCCGAGCGCGCTGAGCGCCTCGGCGCGCGCCCGCGAGGAGGGCACCTCGCGGGCCCGGGCGCGCAGCGCCTCCTGGGCGGCGTGCCGGTCGCGGCCCGCGAACAGGGCCTGGGACAGCGCGAGCGCGGTGCGCCGCTCCGCGGGGGACAGGTAGCGGTTGCGGCTGGACAGGGCCAGGCCGTCGGCCTCCCGCACGGTCGGCACGGCGACGATGTCCACGCCGAAGTTCAGGTCGCGCACCATGCGGCGGATCAGGGCGAGCTGCTGGGCGTCCTTCTGGCCGTAGAGGGCGACGTCGGGGCGGGTCAGGTGCAGCAGCTTGGCGACGACGGTGAGCATGCCGTCGAAGTGGCCGGGGCGCGAGGCGCCCTCCAGCCGCGCGCCCATGGGGCCCGCGCCGATGCGGACCTGGGGCTCGCCGCCGGGGTAGACCTCCTCCACGGACGGCGCGAAGACGGCGTCGGCGCCCGCCTGTTCGGCGACCTTGAGGTCGGCCTCCAGGGTGCGCGGGTAGCGGTCCAGGTCCTCGCCCGCGCCGAACTGCAGCGGGTTGACGAAGACGGTGACCACGACCTCGCCCTCGGCGCCCGCGATCTCCCGCGCGGCGCGGATCAGGGCGGCGTGGCCCTCGTGCAGCGCGCCCATGGTCATCACGACGGCACGGCGGCCGGTGCGCGCGCGGGCGTGCAGCTCGTCGGCGGTGCGCAGCAGGGCTGTGGTCATCGGGCCTCTCCGTTCCCGGGCGCCGGGGTCACCGGGCGGCCCTCTTCTGCCGTGTCCGGGGCCACCCGGCCCGCGGGGTGCGCCGGGTGCCGGGGGTGCGCCGGATGCCGGGGGTGCGCCGGATGCCGGGGGTGCGCCGCGCGGGTCATCGGGCGTCCCCCTCGCCGCCGTCCCCCTCGCCGCCGTCCCGGCCGGTGCCGCGGTCCGGGCCGGTGCCGCCGTCCCGGCCGCTGCCGCCCGTACCGCCGCCGGCGACCGTGGCGTCGCCGCCGTCGGCGAGGACGTCCAGCAGGTCCTCGGCCAGTTCGGGCTTGAGCAGGCCGTGGGCGAGCGCCCGGTCGGCGGTGGCGCGGGCCATGGCCAGATAGCCGGCGACGGTCTGCGGGGCGTACCGGCGCAGCTCGCCGACGTGCGCGGCGACCGTTCCCGCGTCGCCGCGCGCGACGGGGCCGGTGAGGGCCGCGTCGCCGGAGCGCAGCGCGTTGTCCAGGGCGGCGCCGAGCAGCGGGCCGAGCATCCGGTCGGGCGCCTCGACACCGGCCTGCCGCAGCAGCTCCATGGACTGGGCGACCAGGGTCACCAGGTGGTTGGCGCCCAGGGCGAGCGCCGCGTGGTAGAGCGGCCGCATCTCCTCGGCGATCCACTCCGGTTCGCCGCCCATCTCGATGACCAGGGCCTCCGCGGCCAGCCGCAGCTCCTCGGGGGCGGTGACGCCGAAGGAGCAGCCGGCTAGCCGCTGCACGTCCACGGGGGTGCCGGTGAAGGTCATCGCGGGGTGCAGGGCGAGGGGCAGCGCGCCCGCGCGCAGGGCGGGGTCGAGCACCTTCGCGCCGTAGCGTCCGGAGGTGTGCACGAGCAGCTGGCCGGGCCGTACGGCGCCGGTCTCGGCCAGGCCCGCGACCAGCCGGGGCAGGGCGTCGTCCGGGACGGTCAGGAGCACCAGGTCGGCCCGGCCGAGCACCTCGGCGGGCGGCACCAGGGGCACCTCGGGGAGCAGCGACGCGGCGCGCCGTCTGGAGGCGTCGGAGACTCCCGAGACGGCCACCGGGCGGTGTCCGGCGAGCTGGAGGGACGCGGCGAGCGCCGGACCCACCCGGCCGGCGCCGACGACGCCGACGGTGAGCCGCGCGGGGCGGTCCCTGGGGTCTGGCTGATGGCTTGTACTCACGCGACGCTGGCCTTCCCGTTCCAGTCCGCTCCGGGTACCGGACGATTTCTCGTCATGTTAACGCTATCGGTTCCGGCGGCGTCCGGCCGTCCACAGGCTGTGGGTTTCGCCACGGAGCGGTCCCGGGCGTGCCGCGGACGGGAGTCGGCCCGTCCCCGGGCACGCCGGGGGGACGCAAGGGCACGCGCGGGCACGGAAATGGGCGTGCCCGTCCCGGCCGGTCCGCGCGATGATCCGGGCATGAGCGATACGGCGGGGCAGGACGCGGAACGGGACGAGCGCGTTCCGGAGGAACGGGGGCCGGAGCAACGGCGCTCGGAGGAGCAGGGGCCGGAGGAAGACGGGCGGGAGAAGGACGGCCCGGAGGGAAACGGCCCGGAGGAAGACGGGCGCGGTCGGCTGCGCGCCCAGCGCATGGAGGCGTTCCGCAGCGCGGAGCGTGTGCTCGCGCGCCCCGGGTTTCTGGGCTCGCTGCGGGAGCGGCTCGCGCTGCTGGACGGCGCGGCCGGCCTGCACGACCTCGACGAGACGGCGGACATGTACGGCAACGGCGTCGTCGAGGCCCTCGAGGAGCGGACCGCCCGCCTGCTGGGCAAGGAGGCCGCCGCCTTCTTCCCCACCGGCACGATGGCCCAGCAGGTCGCACTGCGCTGCTGGGCCGGCCGTACCGGGAACCCGGCCGTGGCCCTGCACGCCCTGGCCCACCCCGAAGTGCACGAGCGGCACGCCCTGAGCCAGGTCAGCGGCCTGCGCCCGGTACGGGTGACCGGCGAACCGCACTCGCCCACCGCGGCGGAGGTACGCGGCCTGGACGAACCCTTCGGCACGCTCATGCTCGAACTCCCCCTCAGGGACGCCGGCTTCGTACTGCCCTCCTGGGAGGAGCTCACCGAGGTCGTCGAGGCCGCGCGCGAGCGCGACGCGGTGGTGCACTTCGACGGCGCGCGCCTGTGGGAGTCCACCGCGCACTTCGGCCGGAGCCTGGCGGAGATCGCCGACCTGGCCGACAGCGTGTACGTGTCGTTCTACAAGTCGCTCGACGGCTACGGCGGCGCCGCTCTGGCCGGCCCGGAGGAGCTGGTGGAGGAGGCCCGGACCTGGCGGCACCGGTACGGGGGCAACGTCTTCCAGCAGTTCCCGACGGCCCTGTCGGCACTGGCCGGGCTCGAGCGGGAGCTGCCCCGCCTGCCCGGCTATGTGCGGCACGCGCGCGTGGTGGCCGCCGCGCTGCGCGAGGGGTTCGCGGCCGCCGGGCTGCCGTGGGCGCGCGTCCACCCGGCCGAGCCGCACACCCACGAGTTCCAGGTCTGGCTGCCGTACGGCCCCGAGGTGCTCGCCCGGGCCGCGATCCGCACGGCCGGGGAGACGGGCGCGATGCTCTTCGCCAACGGCTGGGACGCCCGGGGCCCGGACCTGTCCTTCACCGAGGTCTCCGTGCGCGCCGCCGGGCTGGAGTGGACGGCACAGGACGTGCGGGCGGCGGTCGCGGAGTTCGCCGCCCGGCTGCCCCGGGGGGAGTGAGGGCGGCCGGTTGTCAGTGGGGGCGGGCACGATGGGGGCATGAGCGTACGCATCGACATCGCGGGGCTGCGGCCGGAGAGGGTCGCCGTCGTGCCCTCCCCCCTGGCCGAACTCGGCATGGCGCTGCACGCGCTCTCCGAGCCGGGGCACCACCCGGGGCTGCAGGGCTGGGCCACGGGCATCACCGCCCGCCTGGACCCGCATCTGGCGGACCGCATGTGCGAGGCCGACTTCCTGTGGCGGTGGACGTTCTCCGACCTGTTCCTGCCGTACGCGGGCGTCCCGGGCGGGGCCGCGCTGCCGGGACCGGACCTCGCGCATGAGCTGGACCTGCTGGACAAGCTGTCCGACGAGCAGTTCGTGGACGCGGCCCTGGAGTTCACCTGCGCCCTGCCCTACGGCGCCCCGGGCGCCGGGCCGCTCGCCGACGCCGCGCTGCGCCGCCGCGTGCTGGAGGTGGCCGCCGCGCGCGGGCCGCAGCAGGTCCGCTTCAGCGAGCGGCTGCTGGCCGACCCGCCGCGCATCCGCACCTGGCTGCGGCAGTTCCTGGAGGACTGCGACGAGGCGTTCTTCGCCGAGACCTGGTCCCGGCTGCGGTACCAGCTCGCGGCGGACGCCCGGCACAAGACGGAGCTGCTGCGCCGCAAGGGCCTGGCCGAGGCGCTGGCCGCCGTGTCCCCCGCCCTGGCGCTGGACGAGGCGGCCGGCCGGATCACGGTCGACAAGCTCGGCGAGGGCCGCACCGCCACCGCGGACCGCGGCCTGCTGCTCGTCCCCACCAGCCTGGGCCGGCCGCATCTGATGGTCCTGCACCGGTACGGCTGGCAGCCGGTGCTGCACTACCCGGCCGGCTCGCCCGGGCTCGCCGCCCCGCCCTCGGTGGAGCAGCTGACGCTCCGCATGGCCGCGCTGTCCCACCCGGTGCGGATGCGGCTGTGCCGGAGCCTGGCCCGCACCGCGTTCACCACCGGCGAGCTGACCCGGGTGCACGGCATGACCGCGCCGGAGGTATCCCGGCACCTCGGCGTGCTGAAGAAGGCGGGCCTGGTCACCACCCGCCGCCGCGGACGGTACGTCTACCACCAGCTCGACGTGACCATGGTGGCCCGGCTGGGCAGCGACTTCCTGGAGGCCATCCTCCGCTGAGGCGAGTGGACGCACGCGCCGGGCTGTCCGGCCCGGGGGCTGGGCAGGCTCGGAGAGGGGCGGGCCCGGCACGGGCCGGGCGGGTCAGTCCAGGCGGATGTGCCGGATGCCGATCTTCGCCTGGCGGAGCCGGGTGCGCAGCGGGCCGCTGGTGTCGGGGCGGAGGGTCAGCCCGGCCAGGACCGCGATCCGGTCCGCGGTCTTCGGCACGGTCGAGTGGTCCGTCCACAGGTGCTCGGCGAACTCCGGCTCACGCAGCCGCTCGAGGCAGTGGTCGAGCTGCCGCACCGCCCAGGTCTCCCTGCCCAGCGAGGAGTTCTTCCCGGCGACGAACTGGAGGAGGTGCCCGAAGCCGCGCTCCCGCAGCCGCCGCAGCACGGTCTCGCGCTCCGCGAGCAGGGTGAAGTGCCGTACGTCGTGGCCGAGTTCACGCAGCCGGCCGACGGTCTCGGCGAACACCCGCGGATCGGTGACCGTCATGGGGGCGATCACCACGCCCTCGTGCGCGGTCAGCGTCAGGTCGAGCACCTCGACGACAGCTTGCCGCCAGGAGGCCAGCTCCTGGAAGTCCCCGCGCAGGTCCGGCGGCAGCATGCGGTGCAGGCCGAAGCCGGCGTGCTCGGGGTCGCAGACGACGCTGCCGGGCAGACGGCGCCGGATCTCGTGTGCGGTCTGTGTCTTGCCGCCCCCGAAGGGGCCGTTGATCCACAGGAGCATGCGGGAGACCCTACCGACGGCGCGCCGCCCGTGCGCGCGGACGGGCAGACCGACCGGGCGGACGGGTGTGCACGGGCGCGGACGGGCGGACGGGCGGACGGGCGGACGGGCGCGGACGGGCGCGGACGGGCGCGGGTGGCCGGGCGCGGACGGGCGCGGGTGGCCGGCGGTCCGGGCTCAGCCGTGTCCGCCGGCCCGGACGAGTCCCGTCTCGTAGGCGAGGACGACCACCTGCACCCGGTCCCTGAGCCCCAGCTTGGTCAGGATCCGCCCCACATGGGTCTTCACGGTCGCCTCCGACAGCACCAGCCGGGCGGCGATCTCCCCGTTGGACAGGCCCTGCGCGACCAGCACCATGACCTCGCGCTCGCGCTCGGTGAGCCGCTCCAGCTCCTTGTGCCGGTGCCGGCCTCCCCCGGTGGGCAGCATCGGCGCGAACCGGTCGAGCAGACGGCGGGTGGTGGACGGCGCGACCACGGCGTCCCCGCTGTGGACGGCGCGGATCGCGGCCAGCAGGTCGCCCGGCGGCACGTCCTTCAGCATGAACCCGGAGGCGCCCGCCTTCAGACCGGAGAACGCGTACTCGTCGAGGTCGAAGGTGGTCAGGATGAGCACCTTCGGCGGGTCGGGCTCCGAGCAGATGCGGCGCGTGGTCTCCACCCCGTCCAGCTTCGGCATGCGCACATCCATCAGCACCACGTCGACGGCGGTGGCGCGCAGCACCTGGAGGGCCTCGACGCCGTCGCCCGCCTCGGCGACGACCTCCATGTCCGGCTGGGCGGCGAGCACCATCCGGAATCCGGTGCGCAGCAGCACCTGGTCGTCGACGAGCATCACGCGGATCGTCATCGGGCTCCTCTTCCGTCGGTCGGGGGCGGTTTTGCCGGGGACGCGTCCCGGCGCGGGCGGGGCGTACGGCGGGGGGTACGGCTGTGTCAGTGCGCCGGTTTCAGCGGCAGCAGGGCGCTGATGCGGAAGCCTCCACCGGGGCGCGGCCCCGCGTCCAGGGTGCCGCCGACCATGCCCACGCGTTCCCGCATGCCGATCAGGCCGTGGCCCTGGCCGTCCGCGCCGCCCTCCTCGTACAGCTCGTGCGGGGCGCCCTTGCCGTCGTCCTCGACCAGCAGCCCGAGACCGTCGTCGAAGTAGACCAGGCGGACGCTCGCGCCCGCGTTCGGCCCGCCGTGCTTGCGGGTGTTGGTGAGGGCTTCCTGCACGATCCGGTACGCGGTGAGCTCCACGCCGCTGGGCAGCGGGCGCGGGGTGCCCTCGATCTTGAAGTCGACGGGCAGTCCGGAGCCCCGGCACTGCTCGACCAGCTCCTCGATCTGCTCCACGTCGGGCTGCGGCACGTACTCACCGCCCTCCTGGTGCTCGCCGGTGCGCAGCACGCCCAGCAGGCGGCGCATCTCGGCGAGGGCCTGGCGGCCGGTGGAGGAGATGGTCTCCAGGGCGATCTTCGCCTGCTCGGGCGCGGCGTCCAGGACGTAGGCGGCGCCGTCGGCCTGCACCACCATGACCGACACGTTGTGCGCGACGACGTCGTGCAGCTCCCGCGCGATCCGGGCGCGCTCGGCGGCGACCGCCACCTTGGACTGCGCCTCGCGCTCCTTCTCCAGGCGCGCGGCCCGCTCCTCCAGCTGCGCGAAGTAGGCCCGGCGGGTGCGCATGGAGTCGCCGAGCACCCAGGCCAGGGCGAACGGCACCGTCTGGAAGACGGCTATCGCCACGTTGCCGCCGACGCTCGTGTGCTGCTGCGGCCAGCGGATCTGCGCCAGGGTCGCCGCGCACAGCCCGCCGGCCAGCGCGAACCTCGAGGCCCAGCGGGCGCCGACCGCGGCGACCGTGTAGATGATCACCAGCATGGCGAAGTCGGCGACCGTCGTCTCCACGTCCAGCACCAGCTGGACCACGCCCGTCGCGGCCGCGAGCAGCAGCATCTTCTCGGGCATCCGGCGGCGCAGTGCGACCACCAGGCACATGACGACGGACACGGCCAGGGCGGCGGCCAGTGATCCGTGGTGGTCCGGCGCCCCGTTGACGCTCGTCACGCTCACGCCGGAGATCCCGAGCAGGACGAGGGCCCAGGAGCCGTCGACCCACATCGGGTGCCTGCGGAGGAAGTCATAGAGGCGCTGCACGTAACCCAGCG
Source organism: Streptomyces sp. NPDC004065 (assembly GCF_044903565.1). NCBI lineage: Bacteria > Bacillati > Actinomycetota > Actinomycetes > Kitasatosporales > Streptomycetaceae > Streptomyces > Streptomyces sp. NPDC004065. The sequence goes on from NZ_JBJDQT010000005.1 coordinate 48,849, forward strand.
TAGGGAAGCGGAATAGGTGCAGGGGTCAACCGGAGGGCCGATCCGCGTCCCGGCCTCGTACTCCCCAAGGTGGATGCCGTGATCACCTGTGCGCCTAGTCTGCTGGGGTGGCCAAGAACACAGTGGGCGACGGCCCGGACGTATGGCGGGGCTGGCGGGAGGCGACGCGGGAGGCCCTGTACGGGCCGGACGGCTTCTACCGGCGCCCGGAGGGCCCGGCCGGGCACTTCCGCACCTCGGTGCACGTCTCGCCCCTGTTCGCGGCGGCGGTGGCCCGGCTGCTGTGCCGCGTCGACGAGGTGCTGGGCCGCCCGGCCGTGCTGGACTTCGTGGACATGGCGGCCGGCCGGGGCGAGCTGGCCGCCGGGGTGCTGACCGCGCTGCCCGCCGAGGTGGCGGTCCGCACCCGGGTGCACGCGGTGGAGATCGCCGCCGGGCGGCCCGAGGGTCTCGATCGGCGGATCGCATGGTCGGCGGAGCCGCCCCGGGCGGTCACCGGCCTGCTGTTCGCCAACGAGTGGCTGGACAACGTGCCGGTGGACGTGGCGGAGGTGGACCCCTCGGGTGTGGCGCGGCGCGTCCTGGTGCGGCGGGACGGGACCGAGCGGCTCGGCGCCCCGGTGACGGGCGCGGACGCCCGGTGGCTCGCCCGCTGGTGGCCGCTGCCCGCCGAGCCCGGACTGCGCGCGGAGATCGGCCTGCCCAGGGACACCGCCTGGGCCGGGGCGGTCTCCCGGATCAAGCGGGGCCTGGCGGTGGCCGTCGACTACGCCCACCGCCTCGGCGGCCGGCCGCCCTTCGGGACGCTCACGGGCTTCCGGGCGGGACGCGAGACGGCGCCCGTGCCCGACGGCTCCTGCGACATCACCGCTCACGTCGCCCTGGACGCGTGCGCCGCGCACGCCCCGACCGCGCTCCCCGGCGCCCGTCTGCTGACTCAGCGCGACGCCCTGCGCGCCCTCGGCATCACCGGCGCACGCCCGGCGCTTTCGCTCGCCTCCACCAACCCCTCGGAGTACGTGCGCGCCCTCGCACGCGCCGGGGAGGCCGCCGAGCTCACCGCACCGGGCGGACTCGGCGACTTCGGCTGGCTGCTCCAGCCGGTCGGCGTCACGCCGGACGACGCGACGGACGGCGCCCCGGCATGCGCCACCGACGGCGCTCCGGACGAGGCCGCGGGCGGCGCGGCGGGCGACGCCGTGGCGCTATTTGTCGATGTCGCCGACGACGAAGAACATTGAGCCGAGGATCGCCACCATGTCCGCGACCAGCGTCCCCGGCAGCAGCTCGGCGAGGGCCTGGATGTTGTTGTAGGACGCGGACCGCAGCTTCAGCCGGTACGGCGTCTTGTCGCCCTTGCTGACCAGGTAGTAGCCGTTGATGCCGAGCGGGTTCTCGGTCCACGCGTAGGTGTGCCCCTCGGGCGCCTTGAGGACCTTGGGCAGCCGCTGGTTGATCGGGCCCGGCTCCAGCTCGGCCAGCCGGTCCAGGCAGGCGTCGGCGAGGTCGAGCGCGTTGTGGGTCTGCTCCAGCAGGCACTCGAACCGGGCCAGGCAGTCACCCTCCTGCCGGGTGACCACCTTCAGCACGTCGGCCAGCTCGCCGTAGGCCAGGTACGGCTCGTCGCGGCGCAGATCGAAGTCGACCCCCGAGGCGCGCGCGATCGGGCCGCTCACGCCGTAGGCGTGCACGGCCTGCGGGGTGAGCGCGCCCACGCCCCGCGTGCGCCCCCGGAAGATCTCGTTGCCCAGCACCAGGTCGTCGAAGACGTCCATGCGCGAGCGCACGGCGGCCACGGCGGCCCGGGCTCGCGTGGCCCAGCCGGCCGGCAGGTCCTCCTTCAGGCCGCCGACCCGGTTGAACATGTAGTGCATACGGCCGCCGGAGACCTCCTCCATCACGTTCTGGAGGACCTCCCGCTCCCGGAAGGCGTAGAAGACCGGCGTGATGCCGCCCAGCTCCAGCGGATAGGAGCCGAGGAACATCAGGTGGTTGAGCACCCGGTTGAGCTCGGCGAGCAGCGTGCGCGTCCACACCGCCCGCACGGGGACCTCCATGCCGAGCATCCGCTCCACGGCGAGGACCACGCCCAGCTCGTTGGAGAAGGCCGACAGCCAGTCGTGGCGGTTGGCCAGCATGATGATCTGACGGTAGTCCCGCGCCTCGAAGAGCTTCTCCGCGCCGCGGTGCATGTAACCGATCACCGGCTCCGCGCGCGTGATGCGCTCCCCGTCCAGCACCAGCTTCAGCCGCAGCACACCGTGCGTGGACGGGTGCTGCGGTCCGATGTTGAGCACCATGTCGGTGCTCTCCGCGGCGCCGCCGATCCCGACCGTGGTCTCCGTCGTAGGAGTCATGGACACAGTCTCTCGTACGTACGCTTGCCCCATGGAGACGGGGAGCCGGGGAAACGAGGCGGTGACCGGCCACGAGCCCGGCTGGACCGGTCTGCCGCCGGGGCTGCTGCGCATGCGGCGGCTGCTGCTGGTGGTGTGGCTGGGGCTGCTCGCCCTGGCCCTCGGTCCGCTGCTCGGGCTGCTGGCGGGCCCGCCCTGGGCCGCGTTCGCCCTGTTGCCGCTGGCGCTGATGGCATGGGGCTGGGTGCTGCTGGGGCGCAACTGGCGGTCCTGGCGGTACACCGAGCGCGCCGACGAGCTGCTGATCAGCCGGGGCGTGCTGTGGCGCGAGGAGACCGTCGTGCCGTACGGGCGGATGCAACTGGTCGAGGTCACCTCCGGGCCCCTGGAGCGGTACTTCGGGCTGGCCACCGTGCAGCTGCACACGGCCGCCGCCGCGACCGACGCGACCATTCCCGGCCTCCACCCGGCCGAGGCGGAACGGCTGCGCGACCGGCTCACCGAGCTGGGCGAGGCCCGATCGGCGGGACTGTGACGGCGGCGGGGGACGGGGAGGCCACGGGCGAGGGCGCCCTGGGCCGGGACACCGTGGGCAAGGACGCCACGGGCGAGGGCACCATGGGGCCGGACGCCGTACGCCCGGACGACGCGCGCGAGGACGCCGGACCGGCCGCCGACGGGGGCGGCGCGGACGCCGTAGGGCCGGGCGCCGTGCCGGGGAAGCGGCCGGTGGCCGAGCGGCGGCTGCATCCCGTGACCCCGCTCCGGCGGGCGTGGGCGCCGGTCGCCGTGCTGGCCGGCTGGGCCGTGCACGACCCCGACCAGGCGCAGCGCCAGCTGACCAGGCTGACCACCACCACGCTGCTGCTCGGGATCGCGGTGCTCGTCCCGGCGGCCGCCCTCTACGGCTTCCTGTCCTGGTGGTTCACGCACTTCGCGGTGACCGACACCGAACTGCGCATACGCACCGGCCTGTTGTTCCGCCGCACCGCGCACATCCGGCTCGAGCGCATCCAGGCGATCGACGTGACCCGCCCGCTGCTCGCCCGGGTCGCGGGCGTGGCCAAGCTGAAGCTGGACGTCATAGGAACGGACAAGAAGGACGAACTCGCCTTCCTCGGCGAGGACGAGGCCAAGGCCCTGCGCGCCGAACTCCTCGCCCGGGCCGCCGGTTTCGCCCCCGACACCGCCGAGCGGGTCGGCGAGGCGCCCGCGCGGGAACTCGTCCGCGTCCCCGCGCGCGTGATCGCCGTCTCGCTGCTGCTGACCGGCGCGACCTGGGGCTCGCTGCTGTGCGCCCTCGTGGTGCCGCCGCTGCTGTGGCTGGCCACCCACAGCCTGTGGACGGTGCTCGTGACCGCCCTGCCCCTGGCCGGCGGGGCGGTCACGAGCAGCGCGGGGCGCTTCGTCGCCGCGTACGACTGGACGGTGAGCGAGTCCCCCGACGGACTGCGCGTCGACCGCGGCCTGCTGGACCGCACCCACGAGACGGTGCCGCCGGGCCGGGTGCAGACCGTACGGATCGTGGAACCGCTGCTGTGGCGGCGGCGCGGCTGGGTGCGGGTGGAGCTGGACGTGGCCGGGTCGTCGAACTCCCTGCTGCTGCCGGTCGCCCCGCGCGGAATCGCCGAGTCGCTGATCGCACGGGTGCTGCCGGAGGTGACCGTCCCGGACGCCGCCTCGCTCGTGCGTCCGCCGCGGCGCGCCGGGTGGTGCGCGCCGGTGTGGTGGCGGGGGTACGGATTCGCCGTCACCGGCACGGTGTTCGCCGCGGGGTACGGCCTGCTGCGGCGCCGGCTGGCGCTGGTGCCGCACGCCAAGGTGCAGAGCGTGCGTCTGACGCAGGGGCCCCTGGAACGCGCGCGGGGCGTCGCCGACGTGCACGTGGACACCGGGGCGAACAAGACGGTGACCGCACGGCTGCGGGACGCCGGGGAGGCGGCGCGGCTGCTGCGCGAGCAGGCCGAGCGATCGCGCACCGGCCGGCGGGACGCGCGGCCGGAGCGATGGATGACCTGAGGGCCCGGAGCCCGGGCGGCCCCCGGTGTCTCAGGAAGCCGCCGTCCTCAGGTTCTGCAGGTCGATCTGTTCCGTCTCGTCGTGCGCCGTCAGGTCGATGACCTGGCCGCCCGCCCGGGAGTGGACGTCGGCCGGCCTGTACTGCGACTCGGCCTCGGCCTTGTGCAGGGCGAGCGCCTCCTGGCCCACGACGTCGGCGAGGTCCTCGTTCCGCACGGCGTCCAGCGCGGCGGACGGCAACCCCTTCTGCGTGCCGAAGAAGTCGAAACCGCCCTCGACGACCGGGCGCCGGGCGGGCGCGGCCGGGACGACGGCCACCGCGGTCGGCACGGTGAAGTGCCCGGAGGGCCGCTGCACGGGCCCGGACGGCTTGGCGGCCGACGGGCCGTCACCGGCGCGCGGGGCCTGATCCGTCGTGGGGGTGGCGGCCGCGCGCTCGTGCGCGCCGGCCGCCCCGGGCTGCCCCTGCGGCTCGTCCTCCCGCTCGGGGGCCGCCCCGGCGCGGGCGTCCGCCCCGGAGGCGGTCTCCTCCACCGCTTCGGACCCGGTGTCCGCCGTCGCGCCGGCCGCATCGGCCCGCGCGGGCGCGTGGTCCTGGGCGGGCGCGTGAGCCTGGGCGGGGATGTCCGCCTTACCCGTGGCACCGGCCGCCGTCGGCCCCGCGGGCCCGGCCGGTCCGCCGGCGTCCGCCGCCTCGGCATCGGCCGCCGCCTCGGCGACCGTCGCTGCCCCGCCGTCCTCCGCCTTCGCCGCGGCCTCGTCCGCCGACACCTCCGCGTCCGCGTCCATGTCCACGTCCGCGTCCCGCACCGTCTCGTCCCGCGCGTCCGGCCCGTCCGGCGCCGGTGCGTCGCCGTCCGCGGCGAGCCGCGCCAGGGCCGCACCGGCCCGTAGGAAGAGCCGGGACCCTTCGGGGGAGAACACGGCGGGAGCCACGCCCGCCGGCTTCCCCGGCGCGGAACCGTCTCCGGCCTCCCCGGCCCCGCTGTCCGCGGCCCCGCCGTCCGAGGCCCCGCTGTCCGCCGCCCCGGTGCCGGCCGCGTCGGCGTCCTCGGCGTCCGCGTCCCCGGCCGGGCGTACGGCCCCCACGTCGCCCGCGTCCGCCGCGTCCGCGCCCCCGTCACCGGCGATGTCCTCCCGGTCGCCGCTACCGGCCGGCGCCGAGGGGCCGGACGTCAGCGCGGGCATCTCCGAACCGGCCTCTATCTCCAGCAGGCGGCGGCCCTCCAGCGCGCTGGCGCGCTCGGTCTCCGCCGTGGCGTACCGCCGCAGCAGCGCCGCGTGCTCGTTGCGCAGCCCCGCCAGCTCCGCCCGCTTGGCCCGCAGCTTCTGCTCCAGGCGGACCCGCAGTTCGCGCGACTCGTCGAGGTCGGCCTCGAGTTCGGCGAGCCGTTCCTCGAACCGCCACTCGTCGCTGGCACGCGCGCGCGTGAGGTCGGCGACCCGCCGGCCGGCCTGGGCGTCCCAGCGGCGCATGACGACCGCGCCGGCCACCGCCGTCGCCGCCGCGACCGCCGCTAGGGAGCGCAGCACCGTAGAGGCCGTGAACACCCACGGGCCGAGGGCGCACACGACGGAGACGCCGGCGATCGCCGAGGGAGGCAACAGCCTGTGCAAGGGCGGGGAATGGCGGTGACGTCCACGTGGCATGGCCAGAAACTTACCGCGAGTAGGCGAATCGTGGAGGGCCGCCCCGCAAAAAGACAGCCATGTCGAGACCTTGTTCCCGAGGTTTCCCCGACCGTTCCACGGGACCGTTCCACCGGACCGTTTCAGCGTTCGGTCAGCCGCCCGCTGATCCACTGCAGGGCCGGGGGAATCTCCCGCATCCAGGTGTGGAAGTTGTGCCCGCCGCTCTCCAGGATGATCGACGAGATCCGGGTCTTCTTCGTCGCCTTCACCGCGTCGATGAGCTTCAGCGTCGCCTTGTAGTTGCTCTCGCCGGCCTTGCTGCTGGTGACGAGCAGCGAGGTGTTCGGGGCGGGCAGGTGCTTGATGCTCCACAGCAGGTCGGCCCGGTTGCGCAGGGCCTCGTCGCCGTGGAACAGGTCGCCCGTCGTGGCGTCGATCGGCGCCTTGTAGTACGCGGACAGGCCCACGCCCGCGGCGTACACCTCGGGGTGGTGGACGGCGAGCTTCAGCGCGCAGTAGCCGCCCGTGGAGTCGCCCATGATGCCCCAGCTGCCGGGCTTCCTGCCGACCCGGTAGTGGGCGAGGACGGCGTCGGGCAGGTCCTTGGCGAAGAAGGACTCGGTCTGCGGCCCGCCCGGGATGTCCACGCACTCGGTGTCGCGCGGCGGCGCCACGGTCGGCCGCATCATCACCAGGATCATCGGCTGCATACGGCCGCTCCGGGCGAGGTTCTGGGCCGTGCGCGGGTACTGCAGCTTGCTGACCAGCGCGTGCGCGGTGCCCGGGTAACCGGTCAGGACGACCGCGGCGGGGAACGTCCGCGTGCGGTACTGCGGCTGGAAGTACTCCGGCGGCAGATAGACGTACGCCGAGGTGGCGATGCGCGTCGTACGCCCCAGGATGTCCACCTTCTGGATCTGGCCGGAGATCTGCGGTCGCGTCCCGTTGGACATCTTCAGCCGCTCCGTGCCGACGACCTGGAGGGGGCCGCCGCTGCCGCCGTTGGCCGAGTTGTCGACGACCACGCCCTGGTCGGTCTCCTGCCCGAACAGGTCGGCCCAGCTGGCGTAGAAGCCGAACGCCTGGTTGACGAACAGGCCGACGCAGGCGAAGATCGCCGCCTGCGTGGCCAGCAGGATCCCGGCGCGTCCGCTGACGGCCCGCCAGTTGCGGCGTGCCAGACGGGGCCAGAACCAGATCGTGGCGACGAACAGCATCACCGCGAACAGGACCGCCAGTACCAGCACCTTTTTACTCGTGAGACCCATGGGCTCTTTCCTGCCTGCACTTCCCGGCCGACCCGCCCCACGCCTCGTCGACGAGGGCTTTCCCCGGCCTTTTCCCGGCCTTTGAACCGACTTTCCGGCGGGGAGTGAACCTCTCTCCCCGAGACACCGTCCTAGAGGGCGCAATGCCGCCGGATGCCCGGATCGGCACCGGATTCAAGGTCTCTCGCAGAACTACGGGATGCGATGTCTGTCAGGATAGATGGGGAAATGTCGGGTCGGGTTCCGAGTCGATCAGGCCGGGTGCGGCGCATACTGCGCGGCCCCCGCCCCGAGGCCGTTCCCACCCTGGTCGCCAGGGCCTGCGCGGTTGTGGGCCTGCTGGACATCGCCGCGGGCGTCTTCCCCCGCTTCCGGCACAGCCGTATGCACGCCATGGCCGAGGTACTGCCGGGCTCCTTCGGCCCCTTCGCGGCGGCCCTGTCGCTCAGCGCGGGCGTACTGCTGCTGCTCCTCGCGCACGGACTCAAGCGGCGCAAGCGCCGGGCGTGGCGCGCGGCGGTGGCACTGCTGCCGGCCGGCGCCGCGGCGCAGTTCGTGTACCGGCACTCGGTGGTCGGCGTCGTCATCGCCGCCGCGCTGCTCACTCCCCTGCTGATCCACCGCCGCGAGTTCGCCGCCCTGCCCGACCCGCGCAGCCGGTGGCGCGCGCTGGCCAACTTCGTGCTGATGAGCGCCGGTTCGCTGGCCCTCGGCATGGTCATCGTCAGCGTCCACCCGCACCGCATGGTGGGCAACCCGAGCGTCGCGGACCGGCTGACCCACGTGGTCTACGGCCTGTTCGGCTTCGAGGGCCCCGTCGACTACCAGGGCAACACCTCCTGGACGGTCGCCATGTCCCTGGGCGCCCTCGGCTGGCTGACCGCGGCCACCACCGCCTATCTCGCCTTCCGCCCCGAGCACCCGGCCGCACACCTGACCGAGGACGACGAGAACCGGCTGCGCGAGCTGCTGGCCAGGCACGGCGGCCGCGACTCCCTCGGCCACTTCGCGCTGCGCCGCGACAAGGCGGTGGTCTTCTCCCCCAGCGGCAAGGCGGCGGTGACCTACCGCGTCGTCTCCGGCGTGATGCTCGCCAGCGGCGACCCGATCGGTGACGTCGAGGCGTGGCCGGGCGCCATCGAGCGCTTCATGGACGAGGCCAGGGCGCACTCCTGGACGCCCGCCGTGATGGGCTGCTCCGAGACCGGCGGAGAGGTGTGGACCCGCGAGACCGGCCTGGACGCCCTGGAACTGGGCGACGAGGCGGTGGTCGAGGTCGCGGATTTCTCCCTCTCCGGACGGGCCATGCGCAACGTCCGCCAGATGGTCAAGCGCATCGAGCGGGCCGGCTACGAAACGCGGGTGCGGCGCATCCGTGACCTCTCCGACGCCGAGCTGGAGCGCATCCGCCGGGCCGCGGACGACTGGCGCGGCACCGACACCGAGCGCGGCTTCTCCATGGCGCTCGGCCGCATCGGCGACCCCTCCGACGGCGACTGCCTCATAGCCACCGCGCACAAACAGGACGACGTGCCGGGCGAGTACGGCGACCTGAAGGCGATCCTGCACTTCGTGCCCTGGGGCAGGGACGGCGCCTCGCTGGACCTCATGCGGCGCGACCGCTCGGCCGACCCCGGCATGAACGAGCTGCTGATCGTGGCGGCGCTGCAGGCCGCCCCGAAGTTCGGCATCACCCGGGTCTCGCTGAACTTCGCGATGTTCCGCTCGGCGCTGGCCCGGGGCGAGAAGATCGGCGCCGGCCCGGTGCTGCGGGCCTGGCGCGGACTGCTGGTGTTCCTCTCCCGGTGGTTCCAGATCGAGTCGCTGTACAAGTTCAACGCCAAGTTCCAGCCCCGCTGGGAGCCGCGGTTCGTGGTCTACCGCGCCTCCGCCGACCTGCCCCGCATCGGCTTCGCCGCCATGCAGGCGGAGGGCTTCGTCAACCTGGCGCTGCCCCTGCCCCGCTTCCTGCGCCGCCGCACCGCCGCCCCGCGGCCCTGCGCCCACGCGGTCCCCGAGCGCGACGTCCGCGCGGCATAGCCCCCCGGACCGCCGAGCACGGTCTCGTCCGCGCGGCACGGCCCCCGGTCCGCAGCCGGGCCGCACCCGCGCCGCACCCGGGCCGCCGAGCGCGACGTCCGCGCGGCACGGCCCCCGTACGGGCCCGGGCGAAGGCCCCCCGCCGCCCCCTCCGGCGCCGGGGCCCGCCCGGGCCTCGCCGCTCCCCCGGCGGGCACGGTGCGCCCGGTGGGTGCGGTGCGCCCGGCCAGGGGTGTGCCGGCTGGTGCGGTGCGCCCGGCCAGGGGTGCGCCCGGCGGGCGAACACGGGCCGCGGGACGTGGCGGGCCGGGCCGGGGCCTACGCTGAACGTATGAACAACCAGAGCGGGCGCGGCCGAGTGGCGGGCCTTCCGGCGTGGGACCGCTGCGCGGTCATGGGGGTCGTGAACGTGACCCCCGACTCCTTCTCCGACGGCGGCCGCTGGTTCGACACGACCGCCGCCGTCAAGCACGGCCTCGGACTGGTCGCCGAGGGCGCGGACCTCGTCGACGTCGGCGGCGAGTCCACCCGGCCCGGCGCCACCCGCGTCGACGAGGCGGAGGAACTCCGGCGGGTCGTCCCGGTCGTGCGCGGACTGGCCTCCGAGGGCGTGACGATCTCCGTGGACACCATGCGGGCCCGCGTCGCCGAACAGGCCCTCGCGGCCGGCGCCGCCCTGGTCAACGACGTCAGCGGCGGCCTCGCCGACCCCGCCATGGTGCCCGTGGTGGCCGACGCGGGCACCCCCTTCGTCGTGATGCACTGGCGCGGCTTCCTGGACGGCGACAACGTCCGGGGCGTGTACGGCGACGTCGTCACCGAGGTCGCCGACGAACTGCGCACGCGGGTCGAGGCCGTCCTGGAGGGCGGCGTCGCCCCCGACCGCGTCGTCGTCGACCCCGGCCTCGGCTTCTCCAAGGAGGCCGAGCACGACCTGGCGCTGCTGGCCCACCTCGACCGCCTGCTGGACCTCGGCCACCCCCTGCTCGTCGCCGCCTCCCGCAAACGGTTCCTCGGCCGGGTGCTGGCCGGTCCCGGGGGCGCCCCACCGCCCGCACGGGAGCGCGACGCCGCCACGGCCGCCGTCTCCGCGCTCGCGGCGCACGCCGGCGCCTGGGCGGTGCGCGTGCACGAGGTGCGCGCGACTGCGGACGCCGTACGGGTCGCACGCGCCGTGGAAGCGGCGCGCACGGCCGGTGCCGCGCGGAGCGCGCACTCCCCGGACGGAGCGCGGTGAGCGCGCCGCACACCGACGTCGAGCAGGTGGAGGCCGCGAACACCGCCTTCTACGAGGCGATGGAGCGGGGCGACTTCGAGGAGCTCTCCTCCCTCTGGCTCACCCCCGCCGACCTGGGCGTCGACGAGACGTACCACGACCCGGCCGACACCGGGGTGGTCTCCTGCGTGCACCCCGGCTGGCCGGTGCTCACCGGCCGGGGCGAGGTCCTGCGCTCCTACGCGCTGATCATGGCCAACACCGACTACATCCAGTTCTTCCTCACCGACGTGCACGTCTCCGTCACCGGCGACACCGCCCTGGTGACCTGCACCGAGAACATCCTCAGCGGCGGCCCGGCCCCCGAGGACGGCGACGGGCCCGGCCCGCTCCTGGGACAGCTCGTCGTCGCCACCAACGTGTTCCGCCGCACACCCGACGGCTGGAAGCTGTGGTCCCACCACGCCTCCCCGGTCCTGGCCGAGAACGACGGGGACGAGGAGGAGGACGGCCCCGCCTGAACGGGTGGGCGACCGTGACCGGGGCAGGCGACCGGGGACGGGGACCGGAGGCACGCGACCGGGAACCGTCACCCGGGGGCACGCGACCGGCAACGGTCACCGGGGCACGCCAGCCGGTGGCGTGGCCGGGGCCACGTGTCCGGAATCACGGCCGCCCCGGCGGTCGCGGCCACCGGGACGTGACCGGCCGCGTTCTCCAGGGGAAACGCGCGGTGAAGCCTGCCGCCCCCGGCCCGCCCCCGCGCGCCCGGAGCCCGGCTTTGTCAGTGACCGCAGGTAGATTCGTTCGTGGCCGGTGTGCCGCCCCCAGGCGGCAGGAACCGGCCGACGCCGACGATTGCAGGAGTGATTCGCGTGGATCGTGTCGCGCTGCGCGGCCTGAGGGCCCGCGGGCACCACGGGGTGTTCCCCAAGGAACGGGAGGAGGGCCAGACCTTCCTGGTGGACCTCGTCCTGGGACTGGACACCCGGCCGGCCGCGGCCGACGACGACCTGGCGAAGACCGTGCACTACGGCATCGTGGCCGAGGAGGTCGTGGCCGTGGTCGAGGGCGAGCCGGTGAACCTGATCGAGACGCTCGCCGAGCGGATCGCCCGGACCTGTCTGAAGCACGAGGGGGTCCAGGAGGTGGAGGTGTGCGTGCACAAGCCCGACGCGCCGATCACCGTCCCCTTCGACGACGTGACCGTCACCATCACCCGGAGGCGAGTATGACGCGACCCACCACAGCGGGCCACAGCGACCCGACCGTCCAGCCCGTGCCCGCCTCCGTCGTCGCCCAGGTCGACGCCGCGGACACCACCCTGCAGAACCCCAAGCGGGCCGTGATCTCCCTCGGCTCCAACCTCGGCAACCGCCTGGAGACCCTCCAGGGGGCCGTCGACGCCCTCGAGGACACCCCCGGCGTCCGGGTCAAGGCCGTCTCCCCGGTCTACGAGACGGAGCCCTGGGGCGTCGAGCCCGGCACCCAGCCGTCGTACTTCAACGCCGTGGTGGTGCTCAGGACGACCCTGCCGCCGTCCTCCCTGCTGGAGCGGGCGCACGCCGTCGAGGAGGCCTTCCACCGGGTCCGCGACGAGCGCTGGGGCCCGCGCACCCTGGACGTCGACATCGTCTCCTACGCCGAAGTCGTCTCCGACGACCCGCGCCTGACGCTCCCTCACCCCCGTGCCCACAAGCGCGCCTTCGTCCTCGCCCCCTGGTACGACGTCGACCCGCAGGCCCAGCTCCCGGGCCGCGGCCCGGTCGCCGGCCTCCTGGCCGCCGTCACCCGCGAGGGCGTGCGGATGCGCGGGGACCTGGAACTCCGGCTGCCCGAGTAGTCGTTAAGGTCAGGACGACACAGGCGGCGCGTCCCGGCCCACGACCGGCGTCCGGGCGCACCGCCGCCGACCGGCCCCGGTCCGGGGGAGCTGAAGGGACACCGTGAAAGAGCTGCGCATCAGGGTGCTGGCCGGCGTGTTCGTCGTGGCCGGGGTGCTCTCCTGGGGAGCCGCCCGCCTGTGGAACTCGGTCGGGACACTGCCCAGCGTCCCCCTGGCCGCCCCGATCGTCCTCGCCCTGATCGCCGCGGTCCTGCTGTCCACGGCCCTGTCCCTGCGCGCCCGTCTGCGGGCACAGCGCGAGCGCCGCCCCGGCGCGAAGGGCGTCGACCCCCTGATGGCCGCCCGCGCGGTGGTGTTCGGCCAGGCCAGCGCCCTGGTGGCCGCCCTGGTCGCCGGAATGTACGGCGGCACCGGCGTCTTCCTGCTGGAACTCCTGGACATCCCGGCCCGCCGCGACCAGGCCATCTACGCCGGCTTCTCGGTCGTCGCCGGAATCGCCGTCATAGCGGCCGCCCTGTTCCTCGAACGGGTCTGCAAACTCCCCGAGGACGACGACCAGAACCACCCCGGAGCGGAACCGGTGGCCTGAGCCACCGCCCCACCGAACGACCGCCCCGCCGCCGCGCGGTCCGCCAAGGCGGGGCGCGGCCGCGGGGCGGATCGCCGCTACCGGGTCAGTGGGCCATGATGAGGCTCATCGCCTCGTTGCGCGTCGCCGCGTCCCGCAGCTGGCCGCGCACCGCCGAGGTGATGGTCTTCGCGCCGGGCTTGCGGATGCCCCGCATCGACATGCACATGTGCTCGCACTCCACCACCACGATCACACCGCGCGGCTCCAGGATCTCCATCAGCGAGTCGGCGATCTGCGTGGTGAGCCGCTCCTGGACCTGGGGGCGGCGGGCGTAGACGTCGACGAGCCGGGCCAGTTTGGACAGTCCGGTGATCTTCCCGCTGGTGGACGGGATGTAGCCGACGTGCGCGACCCCGCGGAACGGGACCAGATGATGCTCACAGGTCGAAAAGACCTCGATGTCCTTCACCAGGACCATCTCGTCGTGGCCGAGGTCGAACGTCGTCGTCAGGACGTCCTCGGGCTTCTGCCACAGACCCGCGAATATCTCCTTGTACGCCCGCGCCACGCGGCCCGGGGTTTCGCGCAGGCCCTCGCGGTCCGGGTCCTCGCCGACCGCGATCAGCAACTCGCGTACGGCGTTCTCGGCGCGCTTCTCGTCGAACTCGCCGATGGTTCCCTCGCCGTCCAGCGTCACGGGGTCGGTCATGTGCGGGGCCTCGTTCCTGTGTGTTCCAGACGCGGACATGCGAAATGCCGCGCCCCCAGGCTAGAACCAGGGGGGCGCGGCATCCATTCCGGGAGGTGTGAGGTGCCCGTCAGTTGTCGGGGCGCTCCTCCGGGGTCTGCTCCGTGGCGGGGGCGGGGTCGGCCGCCGTGGACTTCACGGTGCTGATCGCCGCCGTCGCGCCGTTCGCGCCGTTGGTCAGGGCCAGCTCCTTGGGGGAGAGGACCGGCGGGCGGGTGGACGGGGTGCGGCGGGAGGAGCCGGTCCAGGCGGGCCGCGGCGGGCGCTTGACGACCGGGGCGAAGATCTCGGCGATCTCCTCCTTGCCCAGGGTCTCCTTCTCCAGCAGTGCGAGGACGAGGTTGTCGAGCACGTCGCGGTTCTCGACCAGGATCTCCCAGGCCTCGTTGTGCGCGTTCTCGATGAGCTTCTTGACTTCCTCGTCCACCAGGGCGGCGACCTCTTCCGAGTAGTCGCGCTGGTGGGCCATCTCACGGCCGAGGAACGGCTCGGTGTTGTCGCCGCCGAACTTGATGGCGCCCAGCCGCTCGGTCATGCCGTACTGCGTGACCATCGCGCGGGCCGTGGAGGTGGCCTTCTCGATGTCGTTCGCCGCGCCCGTGGTGGGGTCGTGGAAGACGAGTTCCTCGGCCGCGCGGCCGCCGAGCATGTAGGCCAGCTGGTCCAGCATCTCGTTGCGCGTGGTCGAGTACTTGTCCTCGTCCGGGAGCACCATCGTGTAGCCGAGGGCGCGGCCGCGGGACAGGATCGTGATCTTGTGGACCGGGTCGGAGTTCGGCGAGGCCGCCGCGACCAGGGCGTGGCCGCCCTCGTGGTACGCGGTGATCTTCTTCTCCTTGTCCGACATGATCCGGGTCCGCTTCTGCGGGCCCGCGACCACGCGGTCGATCGCCTCGTCCAGCATCTGGTTGTCGATGAGCTTGCGGTCGCTGCGGGCCGTGAGCAGCGCCGCCTCGTTGAGCACGTTCGACAGGTCGGCGCCGGTGAAGCCGGGGGTGCGGCGGGCGACGGCGGACAGGTCGACGTCGGGCGCGACCGGCTTGCCCTTCTGGTGGACCTTGAGGATCTCCAGCCGGCCCTGCATGTCGGGGCGGTCGACCGCGATCTGGCGGTCGAAGCGGCCCGGGCGCAGCAGGGCGGGGTCGAGGATGTCGGGCCGGTTGGTGGCGGCGATGAGGATCACACCGCCCTTGACGTCGAAGCCGTCCATCTCGACGAGCAGCTGGTTCAGGGTCTGCTCGCGCTCGTCGTGGCCGCCGCCGAGGCCGGCGCCGCGGTGGCGGCCGACGGCGTCGATCTCGTCGACGAAGACGATGGCCGGGGCGTTCGCCTTGGCCTGCTCGAACAGGTCGCGGACGCGGGAGGCGCCGACGCCGACGAACATCTCGACGAAGTCGGAACCCGAGATCGAGTAGAACGGCACGCCGGCCTCGCCCGCGACGGCACGCGCGAGCAGGGTCTTGCCGGTGCCGGGCGGGCCGTAGAGCAGCACGCCCTTGGGGATCTTCGCGCCGACGGCCTGGAACTTGGCCGGCTCCTGCAGGAACTCCTTGATCTCGTGGAGTTCCTCGACGGCCTCGTCCGCGCCCGCGACGTCCGCGAACGTCGTCTTGGGGGTGTCCTTGGTGATGAGCTTGGCCTTGGACTTGCCGAAGTTCATGACCCGGGAGCCGCCGCCCTGCATCTGATTCATCAGGAACAGGAAGACGACGACGATGAGGACGAAGGGCAGCAGCGAGAGCAGGACGCCGACGAACGGGTTCTGCTTCGAGGGCGAGACCGTGTAGCCCTTCGGGATCTGCTTGTCCTGGTACTTGGTCTGCAGCGTGTTGGCGATGGTCACGCCCTGGTCGCCGATGTAGCTCGCCTGGATCTTCGAGCTGCCGTCGACCTTCTGGCCGTCCTTGAGCTGGACCTTGACGGTCTGCTCGTCACCTGTGGTCAGCTTGGCCGACTCGACCCGGTTGTCGTTGATCGCCGCAACGACCTGGCCCGTGTCCACCGTCTTGTAGCCGCCGGACGAGCCGACGACCTGCATCAACACGACCACGGCAAGGACGGCCAGCACGATCCACATGACCGGCCCACGGAAGTATCGCTTCACGTCCATCCATACGGAGCGGTGCCGCCCCGTCCCTCCTGCCATAGTGAGTTTGATAAGACAGTTCTTCTGACGGTACCCCAGCATTGTGGCCCGAAGCCGCACGGGCGGGCCGACGTTCCCGTCTGCATGCTCCAACGCCGGCGGGGCCGCCGGGGTTCCCGATCACCCAGGGAGCCTTGCGCCCTCCGGGGTCAGCCGCCGTAGACGTGGGGCGCGAGCGTACCGACGAACGGCAGGTTGCGGTACTTCTCGGCGTAGTCCAGGCCGTAGCCGACGACGAACTCGTTGGGGATGTCGAAGCCGACCCATTCGACGTCGATGGCCACCTTGGCGGCCTCCGGCTTGCGCAGCAGCGTGCAGACCTCGAGGGAGGCCGGCTCGCGGGAGCCCAGGTTGGAGATCAGCCAGGAGAGGGTCAGGCCGGAGTCGATGATGTCCTCGACGATCAGGACGTGCTTGCCCTTGATGTCGGTGTCGAGGTCCTTGAGGATGCGTACCACGCCGGAGGACTGGGTGCCCGCGCCGTAGGACGACACGGCCATCCAGTCCATGGTGACCGGGGTGGACAGCGCCCGGGCCAGGTCCGCCATGACCATGACGGCGCCCTTGAGGACGCCGACGATCAGCAGGTCCTTGCCCGCGTACTCCGCGTCGATCTTCGCGGCCAGCTCCGCCAGCTTCGCGTCGATCTCTTCCTTGGTGATGAGCACCTGCTTGAGGTCGGCACCCATGTCTTTCGCGTCCACCGCATCACTTTCGGTCGTCCCACCGGCCGCTCACGGGCCTCCGAGACCCGCGTCCGCGGGCCGGTGGGAGGCTCCGATGTCAGCCTTGCCGAATCACCAGTCTGCCACCCTGGCGCTGGGCCACGACTTTGCCGGGCAGGTTGATGGCCCCCTGGCCGCGCCAGCCGGTGATCAGCCGGTCCAGTTCCTCGATGTGCCGGGCGAAGAGCGAGCCGGCCGGGGCGCCGGCGTCGATGGCGGCCCGGCGCAGCACACGGCGGCGCACGGCGGGGGGCAGGGCGTGCAGTTTGGCGCACTCCAGGCGGCCGGCGGCGTCGCGGACGGACGCCTCGGCCTGGCCGGCCCAGGCGTCCAGGGCGTCGGCGTCGTCGCGGGAGAGCTGGGCGGTGCGGGCGAGGGCCTCGACGACGCCCTTGCCGAGGGCCTTCTCCAGGGCGGGCAGGCCCTCGTGGCGCAGCCGGGAGCGGGTGTAGGCGGGGTCGGCGTTGTGCGGGTCGTCCCAGACGGGCAGCGACTGCACCATGCAGGCCTTGCGGGCGGTCTGCCGGTCGATGTGCAGGAAGGGGCGGCGGTAGCGGCCGCCGGCCCCCGAGACCGCGGCCATTCCGGACAGGGAGCGGATGCCGGAGCCGCGGGCGAGGCCCAGCAGCACGGTCTCGGCCTGGTCGTCGCGGGTGTGGCCGAGGAGGATCGCGGCGGCGCCGTGGTGGTCGGCGGCGGCGTCGAGGGCGGCGTAGCGGGCGTCGCGGGCGGCGGCCTCGGGGCCGCCGTCGCGGCCGACGGTGACGGCGACGGCCTCGACCGGGTCCAGGCCGAGTTCGCGCAGCCGCTGGGCGACCTCGTCTGCGCGCTGGGCGGAGCCGTCCTGCAGGCCGTGGTCGACGGTGATGCCGCCGGCGCGGATGCCGAGTTTGGGGGCCTCGAAGGCGAGGGCGGAGGCGAGCGCCATGGAGTCGGCGCCACCGGAGCAGGCGACCAGGACGAGCGGCGACGGCGGGCGCTCGCCGGGGGCCGCGGCGGGGCCGGGCTCGCGGGCGCCGGCCGGGGCGGGGGCGTACGTGTCCTGGGGGGCGGGCGCCCCCTGGAGGGCCTCCAGCGCCTCCAGGGCGTCCAGCGCCCGGGTGTCGCGCGGGGGCCGCGGGGCGGCGGGCTGGGGCGGGCCGTACGGCGGCTGTCCGGGCAGCTGTGCGAGCCGCACGCCCGGCGAGGCGTGCGGGGGCTGTCCGCCGCGCGGGGGCCGCGTGTCGCGCGCGGCCTCGGCATGGCGGGCGGCGCGCCCGGCGTGCGCCGGTTGCAGCTCGGGGTGGCGCGGCCCGTCGTGGGCGGGCTGCTCGGCGAGGATGTCATGGAGGACGCGGCGTACCGCCAGGCGTATCGCCGCGACCGCAGGATGGGGACCCATGTCCGGTTCCCTTCACGGAAGTGTTCGGGGGGTGAGCCCGATGTCGGTCACTCTGAGTGTGTAGATGGTGACAGAAACGGGCGGTTCCCCGAGCATTGCACGCCTACGCATGGCTCACGGTCCCTCGGACGGGTGATTGGAGGGGCGTTCGCCTGCCGTCGGCCGGATTCGTTTCACCGCGTCTGCCCGGGGCTCACGACTCGGTCTTGCGGTGCACCCGTGCGATCCAGTCCGCCGGTTTGGCGATCTCCGCCTTGGTGGGCAGCGTGTTGGGGGAGGTCCACACGCGGTTGAAGCCGTCCATGCCGACCTGGCCGACGACGGCGCGCACGAAGCGCTCGCCGTCCCGGTACTGCCGCAGCTTGGCGTCCAGGCCGAGCAGCTTGCGCAGGGCCATGTCCAGGCGGGAGGCGCCCTTGGCACGGCGCTGCTGGAACTTCTCCCGGATCTCGGCCACTGTCGGCACGACGTCCGGGCCGACGCCGTCCATGACGAAGTCGGCGTGGCCCTCCAGGAGGGACATCACGGCGGTGAGGCGGGCGAGGATCTCCCGCTGGGCCGGGGACTGCACCAGTTCGACCAGGGAGCGGCCGCCGTCGTCCTCCTCGCCCTCGGGGCGCCCGCCGGCCAGGGACTGGGCGGCGTCCCGGATGCGTTCGAGGAAGGCCATCGGGTCGACGTCGGTCTCCGCCAAGAACGACTGGATTTCGCCCTCGAGGTGGTCGCGCAGCCAGGGCACCGCGGTGAACTGCGTGCGGTGCGTCTCCTCGTGCAGGCACACCCACATCCTGAAGTCGTGGGGCTCCACGTCCAGTTCGCGTTCGACGTGCACGATGTTCGGGGCGACGAGCAGCAGCCGGCCGCCGCCGTTCTCCCCCGCGGGCAGTTCGCGGGAGGCCGGGGCGAAGGTCTCGTACTGGCCGAGGACGCGGGAGGCCAGGAACGACAGCAGCATGCCGAGCTCCACGCCGGTGACCTTGCCGCCGACGGCGCCCAGGACCGCGCCCGAGGGGCTGTTGCCGCGCCGCTGCTGCATCTTGTCCAGCAGCGGCTTGAGGATCTCGCGGAACCCGGCGACGTTGGCCCGGACCCAGCCCGGGCGGTCGACCACGAGCACGGGGGTGTCGTGGGTCTCCTCGGTGCCCAGACGAGTGAAGCCCCGGACGTGCTCCTCCGAGGCTCTCGCGTGCCGGCGCAGTTCGGCGACGACGGCCCGGGCCTCGTCGCGGCTGACCTCGGGCCCCGGCCGCACGAGCCGGGTCGCGGTCGCCACCGCGAGATTCCAGTCGACCATCCCGGAAGAAGCAGCACCACCGATGCTCGTCATGCGTCAACGGTACGTGAGCGCCGCCACTGGAGGCAGGCCGTGAACGCGGGCGCGGCTTGGGCGGGGGCCGCGGGGCGGCGGACGCAGGCGCGGGCGGGGGCGCGCCGTCCGGACGGGGCCGTGGACGCGGGGGCTCGGGCGGGGCCCGGGGACGCGGATGCGGCTCGCGCCGGGGGCCGCGGACGCGGGCGAGGCTTGGGCGGGGTGCCGCGGGGCGGCGGACGCAGGCCCGGGCGAGGGCCCGCCGCCCGGACAGGGCCGTGGACGCGGATGCGGCTCCGGCGGGGGCCGTTGGATGCGGATCAGGCCCGGGCAGGGGGCCGCGGACGCGGGCGCGGCTTGGGCGGGGGGCCGCGGGGCGGAGGACGCAGGCCCGGGCGAGGGCCCGCCGCCCGGACTGGGCCGTGGACGCGGATGCGGCTCCGGCGGGGGCCGCGGGGCGGAGGACGCAGGCCCGGGCGAGGGCCCGCCGCCCGGACTGGGCCGTGGACGCGGATGCGGCTCCGGCGGGGGCCGCGGGGCGGCGGACGCAGGCCCGGGCGAGGGCCCGCCGCCCGGACGGGGCCGTGGACGCGG
>NZ_JBJDQT010000005.1:68798-245361 GCF_044903565.1 Streptomyces sp. NPDC004065
GGGCCGTGGACGCGGATGCGGCTCCGGCGGGGGCCGCGGGGCGGCGGACGCAGGCCCGGGCGAGGGCGCGCCGCCCGGACGGGGCCGTGGACGCGGATGCGGCTCCGGCGGGGGCCGCGGGGCGGCGGACGCAGGCCCGGGCGAGGGCCCGCCGCCCGGACGGGGCCGTGGACGCGGATGCGGCTCCGGCGGGGGCCGCGGGGCGGCGGACGCAGGCCCGGGCGAGGGCCCGCCGCCCGGACGGGGCCGTGGACGCGGATGCGGCTCCGGCGGGGGCCGTTGGATGCGGATCAGGCCCGGGCAGGGGCCACGCACGCGGGGCAAGGCCCAGGTACGGCGCGCGACGCGAGCAACGCTCAGGCAGGGCAGGACACGGGCAGGGCCCGGGCGGAGCGCGACCCGATCAGGGCTCGGGCGGCGGCCCCCGACGCATATCACCCCCGAGCAGGAGCCACACACCCGGGCAAGGCCCAGGTACGGCGCCGCGACGCGAACAACGCTCAAGCGGGGCAGGACACGGGCAGGGCCCGGGCGGAAGTCGCGCACGCCCGGGGCGGAGCCCAGGACCGAACCCCAGACGCCCAGCAAAGTCCAGGCCCAGGCCACCCACGCCGGGCAAAGTCCAAGCCCGGGCGCCCGCGCCGGGCAAAGCCCACACCCACGCCGCCCGCACCGGGCAAAGCCCACACCCACGCCGCCCACGCCGGCGGAACCCGGACCGGGCGGCCGGCCGCCCGGTCGGCCCCGCCGTTACCGGCAGCCGCAGGCCGCGAGGGCTGTGGCTGCCCGGTCCAGGGCGGCCTGGGCGGCGTCCGCGGACGGGGTTTCCTCGGTCAGGAAGGCGAAGGCCAGCAGGTGGCCGTCGCGGTCGACGGCGGTGCCGGCCAGCGCGTTGACGCCGGTCAGCGTGCCCGTCTTGGCCCGGACCACCCCGGCCGCGCCGCCCTCGGTGTAGCGGCCGCTCAGCGTGCCGGTGAAGCCGGCCACGGGCAGGCCGGTGAGGACCGGCCGCAGTTCGGGGTGGGCCGGGTCGGCCGCCTTCCGCAGCAGCGCGGTGAGCAGGTCGGTGGTGAGCTTGTCGGCGCGGTTCAGGCCGCTGCCGTCGTGGAAGGCGGCGCCGGCCAGCGGCAGGCCGAGCCCCTTCAGCCGGGCGGTGACCGCGGCGGCGCCGCCGGTGAAGTCGGCCCGGCCGCCGGTGGCGGCGGCGGTCTGGCGGGCCAGCGCCTCGGCGATGTCGTTGTCGCTGTTGGTAAGCATGCGTTCGACCAGGTCGGACAGCGGGGGCGAGGAGACGGTCGCGAGGGTCTGCGAGCGGCCGGTGGCCTTGGACGGGCCGGGGGCGGTGGTGTGCACGCCGTGCGCGGCCAGCAGGCGGGCGAAGGTGCGGGCCGCCTCGGCCGCCGGGTCGGCCACCCGCGGCGCCGGGCCGCTCTCCGAGCCGTCGGTGCGGCCCTCGTCGGTCATCAGGGCGCTGACCGGGGCGAGGTTCTCGTTGACGCCGATGGGGTGCAGGACGGGACCCGTGTACAGGGTGGTGTCGTAGGACAGCGTCACCCTGCTCACGCCCCGCTGGGCCAGGGCCGCCGCCGTGCGGTCGGCCAGGGTGCGCAGGCTCGCCCGGCCGCGGGCGTTCTCGCGGGCGGTCAGCGTGGGGTCGCCGCCGCCGACCAGGACGAGTTCCCCGGTGTCGGGTTCCAGGGCGGCGCGGGTGGTGAGGCGGTGGTCGGCGCCGAGGGCGGAGAGCGCGGCGACCGCGGTGGCGATCTTCGTGGTGGAGGCGGGGGTGAGCGCCTCGCCGGTGTCCCGGCCGTACAGGCGCCGCCCGGTGGTGACGTCGACGACGGACGCGGACCGGCGCGCGCCCAGGGAGGCGTCGGCGAGCAGCGGGTCCAGGACGCCGGCGAGGGCGGGCCCGTCGGCGGCGGACTTCACCACGGGGCCGCCGCCGGTGAGGCCCGCCAGCACCGGAGGAGCGCTGGGCGCGGCCGGGGCGCCGTCGGGCGCGCCGGAGGCGGCGGAGGTGCCGGACCGGCCGGACGTACCGGACCGGTGGCCGTGATCTGCGCCACCCGCGCGCTCCAGGGCGATGGCCCGGTCGCGCTCGGCCGTACGCTGACCCGTGGAGTCCCAGGGGCCGGCGGCGGTCACCACCCCGGCGGCCAGCGCCAGCCCGGCGGTGGCGGCACCGGCGGTGAACTGCCAGGTCCGCGGCACGGCCGGGCGCTCGCGGACGGTCCACGCGGGCCGCGCGATCCGCGGCCCGGCGGCCTTCAGCGCCCGCGCGAGACGCGGTCGTGCGGCCCGCGCGAGGCGTGCCAGACGCGGTCCCGCCGCCCGCCAGGCCCTCAGCTCCGGCACGACCACCAGCCCCTTTCGCGATCACACACCTGCGTGAGGGACACTTAATCACCAGAACTATGTGCTGATCATGGAGGAGCCACCGGTGGAGTTCGACGTCACGATCGAGATTCCGAAGGGTTCGCGGAACAAGTACGAGGTGGACCACGAGACCGGTCGTATCCGCCTGGACCGCCGACTCTTCACGTCGACGAGCTACCCGGCCGACTACGGCTTCGTCGAGAACACCCTCGGCGAGGACGGTGACCCGCTGGACGCGCTGGTCATCCTGGACGAGCCGACCTTCCCCGGTTGCCTCATCAAGTGCCGCACGATCGGCATGTTCCGGATGACGGACGAGGCCGGCGGCGACGACAAGCTGCTGTGCGTGCCGGCGTCCGACCCGCGGGTGGAGCACCTGCGGGACATCCACCACGTGTCGGAGTTCGACCGTCTGGAGATCCAGCACTTCTTCGAGGTCTACAAGGACCTGGAGCCCGGCAAGTCGGTCGAGGGCGCCAACTGGGTGGGCCGCACCGAGGCCGAGGCCGAGATCGAGCGGTCCGTCAAGCGCTTCCAGGAGCACGGCGGTCACTGACCGGCGCGCTGCCATCGGGCCGCGGGCCCCCCCGCGGGGGGCACGCGGCCCGTTCGTGTCGCGGCGCCCTCGGCCGGTCGTGTCGCGGCGCCCTCCGCCGGTCGTGTCGCGGCGCCCTCTGCCGCGCATACTGAGAATTACGGAATGTGTCGTTCAGGGAGCGTTGCTCAGTGACGGATGCGGAGGACCGCAAGCCGCAGTCGGACCAGGCCGGGAGCGCCTTCACACCTCCCAGGGGAACGCCGGTGAACCAGGTCACCCAGGTGATGCCGGTGGTTCCCGCCCCGCCCGCCACCCCGCCGGCCGACGGGGAGTCGTCCACGACGTCCGAGTTCGCCGTCCCCAGGGGGCTGGCCGTGCCCAAGGCGGGCAGCGAGTCGGAGACCACCTCCGAGTTCGCGCTCCCGGCGGGCCTGGAGGCGCCCGAGCCGCCGGCGGCCGAGCCGGAGGGCTCCGCGTTCAGCCGGCCGAGCCTGTACAGCGCCCGGCAGGCGCCGCCCGCCTTCACCCCGCCGGGCGGGACCCCGGCGGTCAGCCTCACCAAGGACGTCCCCTGGCAGGACCGGATGCGCACCATGCTGCGCATGCCGGTGGCCGAGCGCCCGGCGCCCGAACCGGTGCAGAAGGCCGAGGAGGGCGGCCCGGCCGTCCCGCGCGTGCTCGACCTCACCCTGCGCATCGGCGAGCTGCTGCTCGCGGGCGGGGAGGGCGCCGAGGACGTGGAGGCGGCGATGTTCGCGGTCTGCCGCTCCTACGGCCTGGACCGCTGCGAGCCGACCGTCACCTTCACCCTGCTGTCGGTCACCTACCAGCCGTCCCTGGTGGACGACCCGGTGACCGCCTCGCGCACGGTACGGCGTCGCGCCACCGACTACACCCGCCTGGCGGCCGTGTTCCGGCTCGTGGACGACCTGAGCGACCCGGAGACCCATGTCTCCCTGGAGGAGGCCTACCGGCGGCTGGCGGAGATCCGCCGCAACCGGCACCCCTACCCCGGCTGGGCCCTGACCGGGGCCGCGGGGCTGCTCGCGGGCGCGGCCTCCATGCTGGTCGGCGGCGACCTGGTCGTGTTCGTGGCCGCGGCGCTCGGCGCGATGCTCGGCGACCGGCTGGCCTGGCTGTGCGCGGGGCGCGGGCTGCCGGAGTTCTACCAGTTCACGGTGGCCGCGATGCCGCCGGCCGCGATCGGCGTGGCGCTCACGGTGGCGCACGTGGACGTGAAGGCCTCCGCGGTCATCACCGGTGGGCTGTTCGCGCTGCTGCCCGGGCGGGCGCTGGTGGCCGGCGTGCAGGACGGCCTGACCGGCTTCTACATCACCGCCTCCGCGCGTCTGCTGGAGGTCATGTACTTCTTCGTCGGCATCGTCACCGGGGTGCTGCTGGTGCTGTACTTCGGCGTGAAGCTGGGCGCGCAGCTCAACCCGGACGCGGCCCTGGGCGTCAACGAGCGCCCGGTGGTGCAGATCGTCGCCTCGATGCTGCTGTCGCTGACCTTCGCGGTGCTGCTCCAGCAGGAGCGCTCCACGGTGCCGCTGGTGACGCTGAACGGTGGCGTGGCGTGGGTGGTCTACGGCGCCATGCACTACGTGGGAGGCATCTCGCCGGTGGCCTCCACGGCCGCCGCGGCAGGCCTGGTGGGGCTGTTCGGGCAGCTGCTGTCGCGCTACCGGTTCGCCTCCGCGCTGCCGTTCACCACCGCCGCGATCGGTCCGCTGCTGCCGGGCTCGGCGACGTACTTCGGCCTGCTGGCCATCGCGCAGAACAACATCGACAAGGGGCTGGTGTCCCTGGCCAAGGCGGTGTCGCTGGCCATGGCCATCGCGATCGGGGTGAACCTCGGCTCGGAGATCTCCCGGCTCTTCCTGCGGCTGCCGGGCGGCGCCGCGGCGGGACGCCGGGCGGCCAAGCGGACCCGGGGCTTCTGAGCCGCGCGCCGCACCGCCCGGCCGCCGCACCGCCCTGCCGCCGCGCACCCGGCGCCGCTACGGCGCGCGGTAGTACCCGCCCTGGTCCGGGTGGCGCACGTCCTGGCCGTACTCGTGACCGTCGCGGCCGTACCCGTTCCCGCCGGACCCGTTCGCGTCGTACCCGTTCCCGCCGTACCCGTTCCCGCCGTACCCGTCGGCGCCGCGGCCGTACTCGTTCCGCTGCTGCTCGCCGCCGTAGGGCTGCTGCGGGTACTGCTCCCCGTAGTGCTGCTGGTCGTGGCCGTACTGCTGGTCGTGGCCGTACTGCTGGTCGTGGCCGTACTGCTGGTCGTGGCCGTACTGCTGCTCCGGCCGGGGCGCCTGGTCGCCGTACGGGTACGGCGGCTCGATGCGGCGCAGCCGGGTCGTGGCGTCGTCCGTCACGGGCTGCTGGTACGCCTGCTGGTACGGCTGCTGCCCGTACGGCGCGGGCGCCTCCGCCTCCTGCCGGAAGGCCGGCCCGGACGGCCCGGACGGCCCGGACGGCTTGTCGCCCCGCTTGGCGCGGGCGCGCAGGTACTCGATGGCGATCGGGACCACCGAGACGAGGACGATCAGGATCAGGATCGCCTCGATGTTGTTCTTGACCACGTCGTGCTTGCCCAGCCAGGAGCCCAGCAGGGTCACGCCCGCGCCCCACAGCACGCCGCCGATGACGTTGAAGGTGACGAAGGACCGGTACCGCATGCCGCTGACGCCGGCGATGATCGGCGTGAACGTGCGCACCACCGGTACGAAGCGGGCCAGGACCAGGGACTTCGGGCCGTACTTCTCGAAGAACTCGTGCGCCTTGGTGACGTTCTCCTGCTTGAACAGGCGCGAGTCGGGGCGGTTGAAGAGCGAGGGCCCGACCTTCTTGCCGAACATGTAACCCGCCTGGTCGCCGAGGACGGCGGCAAGGCAGATGAGGGCGATCGCGGCCCACAGCGGGAAGTCCATCTTGCGGGAGGTGATCAGCAGACCGCAGGTGAACAGCAGGGAGTCGCCCGGCAGGAAGAACCCGATGAGCAGACCGGACTCGGCGAAGACGATGAGGAGCAGGCCCCAGATGCCGAAGGTGTCGAGGAGATGGTTCGGATCCAGCCAGCTCGGTCCGAGGGCAAGCGTCGTCACGGTTCCGGGCTCCTGAGGGGGTGAGGGCGTACGGCGGCGGGTCGGCCTCCGTGGTGCTGCCGCACAAAGCTATCAACGCCCGGTGGGCCCGCCGGGTTCCACGGGTGCCGGCGGGCCCGGCCCGGGAGCGACCGCCCCTCACCGCCCGCTGCCGGGCCGGTGCGCTCAGGCGGCGTGCCGGGCCGCGTTCGCGAGGATCGCCTCGCGCAGATAGGCGGCCAGCCCGGGCCGGATGCTCTCGTACGTCGCGGTGAAGCGCGGGTCCGCGACGTACATCTCGCCCAGGCAGGTGTGCATCTCGTACCCGCAGTCGTAGAAGCTCGCGGAGACGAACCGCCGGTGCTCCTCGGCCACGTCCATGGCGGCCCGCGAGCCGGCCGGCTCGCCCGCCTCGAGCAGCCCGGCCATCCTGCGGTGGATGGCGTCCTGCTCGTCGTTGATCCGCTTCCAGTCCTCCTTCGTGTACGACGCGGTACGGCGCCGGGACTGCCGCCAGGCCTCGGTGTCGCCCCAGCGCTCCTGGACCTCGCCGGCGTACCGGTCGGGGTCGAAGTCCCCGAACACCTCGAACTTCTCCTCAGGGGTCAGGTTGATCCCCATCTCGCGCGCCTCCAGTGCGTGCTCCACGGCCGCGGCCATCTTGCGCAGCTTCTCGATCCGGTCGGTCAGCAGCTCGTGCTGGCGGCGCAGGTGCGCGCGCGGGTCCGTGTCCGGGTCGTCGAGCAGGGCCGCGACCTCCTCGAGCGGGAAGCCGAGCTCCCGGTAGAACAGGATCTGCTGCAGCCGGTCGAGGTCGGCGTCGCTGTAGCGCCGGTGGCCCGCGTGGCTGCGCCCGCCCGGGACGAGCAGGCCGATCTCGTCGTAGTGGTGCAGCGTGCGCACCGTCACCCCGGCGAAACCGGCGACCTGTCCCACGGAGTAGCCCACTTCCGCTCCCTTCCCTTCTTTTCCGTGCACCCCCAAGGCTGCGGCCTCACGCGGCGTGAGGTGCAAGTCCGTGCGGCGCGAGCCCCCCTCACGGCCCGGACGGGCCGGACGACCCCGGACGGCCCCGGAAGGCCTCGGACAGCCCGGACGGCCCGGACAGCCCCGGACAGCTCGGACGGCCCGGGCGGTCCGGACGGCCCCGGATGTTGCACCCGTTTTGTCGGCTTGATCCGCTTATGGTGTTGCGGTGGCCCAGGACAGCGCACGGCAGGCACCCGCCGCTCCCGCGGCGCCCGCCCGCGCCCTGCTGGCCTCGTTCCTGCCCGCCCTCGCCGTCGGCATCGGCTCCAGCGTGCTGTACCTGCTGATGAGCGGGCTGGCCGAGCGGCTGCAGGAGGTGCTGTGGGGGCCCCTGCCGGACGCGCTGGGCATCGGCCCGTACTCCGCGGTCTGGATCCTGGTCATGCTGACCGCGACCGGCGTCCTGGTGGGACTCGTGGTGTGGAAGGCGCCGGGCCACGCGGGCCCCGACCCGGCCACGCTGGGCCTGACCGCCGTCCCGCTGCCGGTGGGCACGCTGCCGGGCCTGGCGATCGCGGCCATGCTGATGCTGGCGGGCGGGCCGAGCCTCGGCCCGGAGAACCCGATCATCGGGGTGAACGTGGCGCTGGCGTTCTGGCTGGGCCACCGGCTGGCCCCCCGGGCGCCCGGCCCGCTGTGGCCGCTGCTGGCGGAGGCCGGCACGATCGGCGCACTGTTCGGCACCCCGGTGGCGGCCGCGCTGGTCGTCTCCGAGGCGCTGGCCGGGCGGCCGATGAGGGGCGCGCTGTGGGACAACCTGTTCGCGCCGCTGACCGCCGGAGCCGCCGGCGCCATGACGACAAGCCTGATCGCCCACCCCACCTTCGACCTGGGCCTGCCCCCGCTCGGCCACCCCGGCTGGGCCGACCTGCTCGCCGCCGTGGTGATCGCCTGTGCGGGCGCCCTGCTCGGTCTGACCGCCGTGTACGCCTTCCCCCACGTCCATCGCGCCTTCTCCCGGCTCGGGCATCCGATGCTGGCCCTGCCGCTCGGCGGGCTCGTACTGGGCGGGCTCGGCGTGCTGGGCGGTCATCTGACCCTGTTCAAGGGACTGTCGGAGGTCAAGGAACTCGCGCACGACCCCGGCGGCTGGACGGCGGGGCAGTTCGCCGGCATGGCCGTGGTGAAGCTGGCCGCCCTGCTGGTCGCCGCCTCCTGCGGCTTCCGCGGCGGGCGGATCTTCCCGTCGGTCTTCATCGGCGCCGCCCTGGGACTGGCCGCCCACGCCCTCGTGCCCGGCGTGCCCGAGACGCTGGGCATCGCGGCCGGGGTGCTGGGCATGCTCCTGGCCATCACCCGGCAGGGCTGGGTGAGCCTGTTCACGGCCGCGGTCCTCGTGGCCTCGCCGACCATCATCGCCCTGCTGTGCGTCGCCTCGCTGCCGGCCTGGCTGCTGGTGACCGGGCGACCGCAGATGCAGCTCAAGGAGGACGGGACGGCGATCAGATGACCGTCCCGGCCGATGGTTCCACTTCCCAGGAGGCCGTTGCATGCCGCTGCACCCAGGACACGACAGGCCCGACGAGCGCCCGCTGTCCGTCAACCCGTTCTACGGGCTGGCCAACCCGGCCGCCGAGATGGCCGAGGCGCCGCCCAAGCACCGGCTCGCCGAGACACCCCTGACGCCGTCGACGGCGTACCAGCTGGTGCACGACGAGCTGATGCTGGACGGCAACTCCCGGCTGAACCTGGCCACCTTCGTCACCACGTGGATGGAGTCGCAGGCCGGGGACCTCATGGCCGAGTGCCGCGACAAGAACATGATCGACAAGGACGAGTACCCGCGCACCGCCGAGCTGGAGCGGCGCTGTGTGGCGATGCTCGCCGACCTGTGGCACGCGCCGGACCCGTCGGCGGCCGTGGGCTGTTCGACGACCGGGTCGAGCGAGGCCTGCATGCTCGCCGGGATGGCGCTCAAACGGCGGTGGGCCCGGCGCAACGCCGACCGCTACCCCTCGCCGGACGCCCGCCCCAACCTGGTCATGGGCGTCAACGTCCAGGTGTGCTGGGAGAAGTTCTGCAACTTCTGGGAGGTCGAGGCCCGCCAGGTCCCGATGGAGGGCGAGCGGTACCACCTGGACCCGCAGGCGGCCGCCGAGCTGTGCGACGAGAACACCATCGGGGTCGTCGGCATCCTCGGTTCCACCTTCGACGGCTCCTACGAGCCGATCGCCGACCTGTGCGCGGCCCTGGACGCCCTCCAGGAGCGGACCGGCCTGGACGTCCCGGTGCACGTCGACGGGGCGTCCGGCGCGATGGTGGCGCCCTTCCTGGACGAGGACCTGGTGTGGGACTTCCGCCTGCCGCGCGTGGCCTCGATCAACACCTCGGGACACAAGTACGGGCTGGTCTACCCGGGTGTGGGATGGGCGCTGTGGCGGGACCAGGCGGCGCTCCCCGAGGAGCTGGTCTTCCGGGTCAACTACCTCGGCGGCGACATGCCGACCTTCGCGCTCAACTTCTCCCGCCCCGGCGCCCAGGTCGTGGCCCAGTACTACACCTTCCTGCGGCTGGGCCGTGAGGGGTACCGGCAGGTGCAGCAGACGACCCGGGACGTGGCGCGCGGGCTCGCCGGCCGGATCGCGGAGCTGGGCGACTTCCGGCTGCTCACCCGCGGCGACGAGCTGCCCGTGTTCGCCTTCACGACCACGCCGGAGGTGAAGGCGTACGACGTCTTCGACGTCTCGCGGCGGCTGCGGGAGAGCGGCTGGCTGGTGCCCGCGTACACCTTCCCGCCGAACCGCGAGGACCTGTCCGTGCTCCGGGTCGTCTGCCGCAACGGCTTCTCCACCGACCTCGCCGAACTGTTCCTGGAGGACCTGCGCCGGCAACTGCCCGGTCTGCGCCGCCAGCCGCACCCCCTCACCCACGACAAGGCGGCAGCGACCAGCTTCCACCACTGAGACCAGCCGGCCCGTTCCGGGCGACCTCCAGGCCCCTGGCCCGGGCCGTCGCGGCCACCCGGGCCGGGGGACGGGTTCGCCGGTCCGGGGCCGCCCGGGCCGGGGGGCGTCGCGGGCGGGTGGGGCGGCTAGTGCTGCGACCGGAAAGGTTCACCGGCTCACGACGCCCGGCACGGCACCTCGCCGCGTTGTCGCATCACCCGAGTACGTCCAGTACGCGGGTGATGCTCCGCCTTGCGATGCACCGCACCGGACGCCGCGAGCTTTCCGGCAAACCTTTCCGGCCACAGCACTAGAAGGGGAACGCGCTCCGGCCGTGCTGGACGGAGATCCACTTCACCGTGGTGAAGGCGTCCAGCATCGCCTCGCCGTTCAGCCGGCCGATGCCGGAGTGCTTCTCGCCGCCGAACGGGACGATCGGCTCGTCGTGCACCGTGCCGTCGTTCACGTGGAACATGCCGGAGTCGACGCGCTTGGCGAAGGCGACGCCCCGCTCCACGTCCGCGGTGTGCACGGCGCCGCTCAGGCCGTAGGGCGTGTCGTTGACGATGCGCAGCGCCTCGTCCTCGCCGTCGAACGGGACGAGGAAGACGACCGGGCCGAAGACCTCCTGCCGCAGCAGGGCCGAGTCGGCGGGGACGTCCGTGAGCACCGACGGCTCGACCAGGTTGTCGGTCGTACGGCCGTGCACCAGGGCCGTCGCGCCCTCGGCGACCGCCTGCTCCACGACGCCGGACACGGCGTTCGCCTGGGTGGAGTTGATCACCGGGCCGATCACCGTGTGCGGGTCGCGCGGGTCGCCCACCTTCAGCGACTTCACCTTGGCCACGAACTTCGCGGTGAACTCCTCGGCCACCGAGCGGTCGACCAGGACGCGGTTGGCCGCCATGCAGACCTGCCCCTGGTGGACGTAGCGGCTGAAGACGGCCGCGTCCACCGCGTACTCGACGTCGGCGTCGGCGAGGACCACGAGCGCGCTGTTGCCGCCCAGTTCGAGGACCGAGCGCTTGAAGTGCCGGGCGCAGACGGTCGCGACGTGCCGGCCGACCTTGTCCGAGCCGGTGAAGGAGATGACCTTCGGCACCGGGTGCTCGAGGAAGGCGTCGCCGATCTCGGCGATGTCGGTGACCACCACGTTGAGCAGGCCGCCCGGCAGACCCGCGTCCTCGAAGATCTTCCCGACCAGGGTGCCGCCGGTGACCGGGGTGTTCTGGTGGGGCTTGAGGACCACGCCGTTGCCGAGGGCCAGGGCCGGCGCGACCGACTTCAGCGACAGCAGGAAGGGGAAGTTGAAGGGGCTGATCACGCCCACCACGCCGACCGGGACGCGGTAGACGCGGTTCTCCTTGCCGTCGGCCGGGGACGGCAGGATCCGCCCCTCCGGGCGCAGCGCCAGATGGACCGCCTCGCGCAGGAACTCCTTGGCCAGGTGCAGCTCGAAGGCCGCCTTGAGCCGGGTGCCGCCGAGCTCGGCGATGATCACCTCGGCGATCTCCTGCTCGCGCTCCTCGACCAGGCGCAGCGCCTTCTCGAGGACCGCGCGGCGGGCGTAGGGGTTGGTGGCGGCCCACTCCTTCTGCGCGCGGGCGGCCGCTCTGTAGGCCTGATCCACCTCGTCCGCCGTGGCTATGGTGATCGAGGCCAGCTTCTCGTCGTCGTACGGGTTGAAGTCGATGATGTCCCAGGACCCGGTGCCCGGGCGCCACTCGCCGTCGATGTACTGCTGGGCCAGGTCGGTGAAGTAGGACGACATGTGATCCCTCAATCCCCTGCTGCCGAGGCGGTGAAGCAGTCGGAGCCGAGCAACTTCCGATCACTTCTTCACGGTCTGATCGTTCACACCTGATCGTTCACAGCCGATCCTGCGCGGTCTGATCGAACGTCATCGTACTTGCGCGGCGGGACAGTTGGCTGCCGGCTTCGATGTCCCGCCGACGTCCTGCGGACGTTCCGGGGAGGTCCCGCGGACGTCGCCCCGCGGCAGGGCCCGCTAGGAGAGCTGGAGCAGCCCGCGGAGCACGTCGCGGCTCGCGTCCGGCCCCGGACTGTCGTGCTGCAGCTGCTCGATCGCCTTCTCGTACTGGGCGACGTCCTCCCGCTTGTCCAGATAGAGGGCGCTGGTGAGCTGCTCCAGATAGACGACGTCCGACAGATCGGACTCCGGGAAGCTGAGGATGGTGAACGCGCCCGACTCGCCGGCGTGCCCGCCGAAGCTGAACGGCATCACCTGCAGCCGCACATTGGGACGCTCGGAGACGTCGATCAGGTGCTGCAACTGGCCGCGCATCACCTCGCGGTCGCCGTAGGGGCGCCGCAGGGCGGCCTCGTCCAGGACGATGTGCAAGTCGGGGGCGTTCTCCGAGACCAGGTACTTCTGCCGCTCCAGGCGCAGCGCCACACGCCGCTCGACATCGGCCTCGCTCGCGCCCCGCATGCCCCGCCGGACCACCGCGCGGGCGTACGCCTCGGTCTGCAGCAGCCCGTGCACGAACTGCACCTCGTAGACGCGGATCAGCGACGCCGCGCCCTCCAGGCCCACATAGGTGGGGAACCAGCTCGGCAGCACGTCGGAGTAACTGTGCCACCAGCCCGCGACGTTGGCCTCCTTGGCGAGCGAGAGCAGCGAGGTGCGCTCGGCCTCGTCCGTGATGCCGTACAGGGTCAACAGGTCTTCCACGTCCCGGGTCTTGAAGCTCACCCGGCCCAGTTCCATGCGGCTGATCTTCGACTCCGAGGCGCGGATCGAGTACCCCGCCGCTTCCCGCGTGATCCCCCGTGCTTCACGCAGCCGCCTGAGTTGCGAGCCGAGCAGCATGCGCCGCACCACCGATCCTGGCTCTCCCGCGCTCACGTTCGCCAGCCTCCCCAACCGTCTTCAGGGGCCGCAGTCTGCCACTAAATCACTCCGAGCTGTACTCGTGCGATTACGGAAACGGAAAGAGAGCCAAGAAAACGCACAGCGAGAGGCAAGAAGGAGGCAAGCGACGGACGAGAAGATGGCGGAAAAAATGACCAGCAAGCGGTACAGGAGTGTCCAATTCGGTCGCGTGCACGTGCATCTGCCCTTGCATCTGCTGTACGCATCCGAAACCATGGTCCCGCACCACCGCCGCATCGCTTCGACCGCGAATTCCCGGGAGTGCCTCGCATGGGGACGAATGGATCGACCATGCTCGAGCCGTTACGGCAGGGCCTTCCGCCGCTGGACCCCGCGGCCGTGTCCAGCGCCGCCTCCTGCGCTCTGCCCGCCCGCTACGAAGCCGTGCGCGAGGCCCGGAAGTTCACCCGCGTCACTCTGGACCAGTGGGAACTGGCCGACCGCTTCGACGACGTCTGCCTGGTGGTCTCGGAACTGGTCACCAACGCCCTCCGGCACGCGCTGCCGGCGTCCGCGCCGCGCTGTCGCGAGCCGGGCCGGGAGGCCTCGCCCGTGCGGCTGCACCTGCTGCGCTGGACCGGACGCCTGGTCTGCGCGGTGCGCGACCCGAGCCAGGACAGCCCGGTCGCCCGGGAGACGGACGACTTCTCGGCCGAGTCGGGCCGCGGCCTGTTCCTCGTCGACTCCTTCAGCGACGGCTGGGGCTGGCACCCGATGGCCGGCGCCCTCGGCGGCAAGGTCGTCTGGGCGCTGTTCCGGCTCCGCCCCGGCGAATGACGCTCCGCCGCGTCCGCGCATGCCGCTTTTCTACGCGCGTCACCCGGTGCGCGGCGGCGGGTGCACGGCGGCGTCCGCCGCACCCCCCGGGTCTCAGCCCGCGATCAGATGGTCGAACTCGCCGTCCTTGATGCCGAGCAGCATCGCCTCGATCTCCGCGCGCGTGTAGACGAGCGCCGGACCGTCGGGGAAGCGGGAGTTGCGCACGGCCACCTCTCCGCCCGGCAGCCGCGCGAACTCCACGCAGGAGCCCTGCGAGTTGCTGTGCCGGCTCTTCTGCCAGGCCACCCCGCGCAGCTGCGTGGCCGCCATGCCGTTGTACACGTCGTACTGCCCGTACACGTCCTCAACGTCGTGGTCCACAGGTCGCTCCCCGGTGGTGCACTGGCCGTGCGGTGCGGCCATTGATGCATCGGTCAACTGACCCGGATCATAACCCCGTTCACCTGCAGATGCATGAGCATATGCACGTGCACGTGGAGTGGTTCGATGGTTACAGCTTTGACGTTCGCTTTACCGAGACTGCCGTGCGCGGCCGTCCCGCGACCGCGGCCGTCCCTCGTACGCGGCCGTCCCCCCGGCCGCGGCCTCACGGGAGCCGTTCCAGCGCCTGCCCCAGAGCCCGCAGCACATGCGAGCGCCAGCCCCCGTCCATGATTCTGCGTGCCATCATCTGGGCGGGGTCGTCCGGATCGAATCCCTCGTGCACAAGGAAGAGACGCGTACCGCGGCCTTCCTGTTCCAGCGTCCATGTGAGGGTCCAGTGGACGGTGCCGGCCGGATCGGCGTCGGCCCAGCGGACGGACAGCGTCCGCCCGGCCTCGTAGGCAAGCACCTCGACGTCGACGGCCCCGGAGAAGTTCGTGTTGGGCCGCGGGACCGAGGTCATCCGGTAGCGGTGGCCGACCTCCAGCCGGAAGCCGTCCGCCCCCTCCATCTGCCACTGCGCGAGCAGCGCGGGCTCGGTGAGGGCACGCCAGACCTTGGCGGGCGGGTGGGGGTAGAACCGGTCGACCCGGATGGTGGTGAGGTCGTCGGACGCGGAGGTGTCGTGGGGGTCGGGCGGAGTGGTCATGGGCGGTCATCGTCGGGCATGCGGTCGAGCAGATCGCCGAGGTCCTTCATGCGGTCGCGCCAGAACCGCTCGTACGGGTGCAGCCAGTCCTGCACCTCGGCGAGCGGGGCCGCCTCCAGACGGTAGATGCGCTGCCGGCCGGAGCGCTGCTCGGAGACGAGACCGGCCTCCCGGAGCACCTTGAGGTGTTCCGAGAGGCTGGGGCGGCGCATCGCGAAGTGGTCGGCCAGGGCCTGGACGGGCTGGGGGCCGTCCTCCCGCAGCAGTCGCAGCACCTCACGGCGCGTGGCGTTGGCGAGCGCGGCGAAGACGCGGTCCTCGGCGGCGGTTCCCGTCCCGTTCATCAGGCCGTCAGAAGCCTTCCTTCTCCGTCAGGAGCATCAGGCCGTTGCCGTCGGGGTCGCGGAAGGCGGCCATCCGCCCCCAGGGGAGGTCGTCCGGCCCCTGCACGGACACCCCCGCCCGCGCGAGCCGCGCGCAGTCGGCGTCGACATCGGTGGTGACCAACATGATCCCGCGGGCGGAGCCGGGCACGAAATCCCCCATGCCCGGGCCGGACAGCGTGAACACGGTCTGCGCGCCCGCGGGGGCGACCTGGAGCCACCGGCCCTGGGGCATCTCCCGGTCCACGACGACGTCAAAACCGAGGACGTCCTGGTAGAAGCGCAGGGCCCGGTCCTGGTCGGTGACGGGGAGGGTGACGAACGAGGCGTGAGTGATGTTCATGGGAAGGACAATAGGTAGGAGTTTCCCTACGTGTCAACCGTAGGAATTTCCCTACCACTATGGGGGCGGGCCCGGCAGTTGGTAGCTTGCTGCGGTCGTACCGGCCGCCGGGCGGCCGACCGGTTCAAGCTTGGGGGCACGCAGTGACCAGGACGACGAGGGCGGCCACGACGGCCGGGGCGGTGCGCATCGCGGCGGCGGGTCTGCTCGGCGCGCTGGCGCTGACCGCGTGCGACAGCGGCGGCTCCGGGGACGACGGCCCGGCCGCATCCCGCGCGACCAGGACCGCGGACACCGGTGGCGGCACGGGCGGCGACGGCAAGAGCGGCGGCGCGAGCGGCGGTACGACGGCCAAGGCGGGCGAGCTGGACGGCAGTTGGCTGACGACCAGCGGCGGCCGGGCCGTGGTGCTGATCCTCCACGGCAGCCGGGCGGCGCTGTTCTCCACCGACCGGACCACCTGCTCGGGAACCGTCTCCGGGGCGGCCGGCGGGCAGGTGATCCGGCTCGACGCGCAGAAGTGCGGGGCGCGCGCCGAGGGCACGGTGGACTCTGTCAACAGGACGACGCTGCGCGTTACCTGGAAGGGTGATCTTGGGCAGGAGTCGTACACCCGGTCCGAGGGGCCGGCGCTACCCTCGGGTCTCCCCACGGCGAGTATCGGCTCCTGACGTTCACCAAGGCCGGTGGCGGGGCGGGCAACCGTGCCGCACGCTCGTACGTGATGATCCTTGAGCATCGTCACGACCCAAGGAACCACCTCATGCGCGCCATTCCGATCACCGTCACCGCTCTCGCCGCGGCCCTTCTCCTCACCGCGTGCGACAGCGGCGGCGGAAGCAGCAGCGGCCCCGACACCGGCAGCAAGAACACCGACGGCACGGCCTGCCGGATCGGCCAGGTCGGGCTGCAGGTCGGCCCCGCCAACGAGGCCCCCGCCGCCGGGGACACCGGCAACGTGCCCGTCACCCTCACCAACCGGGGTGCCAAGTGCACCCTGGAGGGCTTCCCGGGCATCGTCCTGTCCGCCGGGAGCACCTCCGCGACCGTACCGGCGGACAAGGCCGGCCGGCCGCAGAAGCTGACCCTGGCCAAGGACGACACCGCGTCCTTCACCCTCACCTATGTGCGGGGCGAGGAGGGCGACGCCAAGAGCCTGCGCGCCTCGTCGCTGAAGATCGCCCTGCCGGGCACGGCCGACGCCCAGAGCTTCAAGTGGTCCTACGGACCGGTACGGGGCAAGCAGGCCGTCACCGACCCGGACGCGTCGGTGACGGCGTTCCAGCAGGCTGGAGACTGACGCGGCACCCCCGCCGCCCGTCCTGGGCCCGACCGTCTCCGGGGCCGACCGTCTCCGGAGCCACCCGTCCCGGGCCGACCATCCCGAGGCTGCCCGTCCCTGGGCCGCCCGTCTTCCGGGCCGCCCGTCTTCGGGGCCGACCGTCTTCCGGGTCGCCCGCCCTGGGGCCGCCCGTCTTCGGGGCCGGCACCTGGCCGGCCGGACCACCGCCATCCCGGGACCGACGCCCGTCCGGCGGGCACTCACCCGAGGCGGGCGGCGTGCGTCAGCGCAGTGGGGGGCGTGGGGGACGCGTCTCCTGGGGACGGGGCCCGACCCGAGCCCGGTCCGCCGCGCGGGCGCCCTCCGTCCAGCCCGCCGCGTCGCTCACCCCGCGCAGCCGGGTCGTGGTGGTCTCCGGGAACATGCGCTCGAGCCGGTCGCTCACCGCGACGTCCCGGCTCGCCAGGACGGGCAGCAGGTCGTCGGTGACCTGGGCCCGGGCGGCGGTGGCGAGGCGGGTGCCGATGCGGTGGGCGTAGGCGGCGAGGAAGGACTGCCGGAAGGTCTTGGTGCGTCTGCGCCCGCCCGCGCGCTGGGCGGCCTCCGCCCGGGTCATCGCGGCGGTGGCCTGCACGAGCAGCGAGGTGTAGAGAAGTTCGACCGCGTCGAGGTCGGCCTCGAAACCGACGACGGTGGAGAAGCCGAAGGGTTCGTTCCACACGGCCCGGCAGTGGTTCGCGTCGGCGACGGCGTCCAGCAGCACGGCCTTGGCCTGCTCGTACGGCGGCTCGACGCCGATCCGGCAGGCGCTCGGCGCGTCGGGCGAGGGCGCATGGGCGGCGAGCAGCGCCTCGTCGATGCTGTGCCGGGCCATCAGCTCCTGCGCCTTGGCGCTCAGCGCCTCCGCCTCCTCCGGGTAGCCGGTCGCCTCGGCCTTGGCGAGCAGCGCGCGGATCCGGGCGAGCATGCGGGACCCGGCCGCGTCGGCCGTACGCCCGTGCGCCCCGCCCGGCCTTCCCTCGCCGCCGCCGTACTCGTCGAGGGGCTCCAGGGCGGGCAGGCGCAGCAGCAGGCGGTAGAGCTCCAGGACGGCGGTGGCGTACGAGAAGCGGTCGGTGCGGGGCGGCTCCCCCGCGGGCAGTGCGGCGAGCTGGGCGGTCCAGCGGGGTCCGCGCGGCCGGTCGCGCCCGGCCTGCGCCCGGACGAGCGCGGCCGCCAGCCGTACGTGCGTGTCGTCGAGCTCCCGCCGCACGATCCGCACGACGTCGGCGGGCTGCCAGCCGCGCCGCCAGGCCGCCGCGACGAACTCCTCGCCGCGCCGGGCGAGTTCGGCGTCGGCCGCCGGGTCCGCGGCCAGCAGCGAGGCCGCCGCGTCCAGGTCCTCGTCGGCGGTGGTGCCGAGGGCGGCGCGGAAGGCGCGGTCGACGGTGGTCGGGGTGCTCACACGCCGATCGTGCCACGGGGGTACGACAACCGGGCGGGCGCGGGTCGAGCGCACTGTCCACAGCCTGTGGACAACGGGCGGTAGGGCGATGGACGGGCCGGAAGGCCGGACAGAGCCCGGGCGACAGGGACCGGGCGGAGGGCGAGCGGTAGCCGACGGCGGGGGCGGACGGCGGGGAACGGACGGCGAGGACGGACGGACCGGCCACCCTCAACTGTCAACCCACGGTTGACGGCAAGCCCGGCGTCAACCTACGGTTGACACATGACGAACCCCTCCATGCGGCCGACCGTCCGTCTGGACGACCTCATCTCGGCCATCAAGAAGGTCCATCAGGAACCCCTCGACCAGCTCCAGGACGCCGTACTCGCCGCCGAGCACCTCGGCGAGGTCGCCGACCACCTCATCGGGCACTTCGTCGACCAGGCCCGGCGCTCCGGCGCCTCCTGGACCGACATCGGCAGGAGCATGGGCGTCACCCGGCAGGCCGCGCAGAAGCGGTTCGTGCCGAAGGAGTCCGCCGATCCCGACCCCAGCGGGGGCTTCAGCCGCTACACCCCGCGCGCCCGCAAGGTCGTCATGGCCGCCCACGAGGCGGCCCAGGCGGCCCGCAGCCCCGAGGGACTGCCCGCGCACCTCGTGCTCGGCCTGCTCACCGAGCCGGAGGCCCTGGCCGCCCGGGCCATCACCGGCCAGGGCCTCTCCCTGGACGCGGTCCGCGAGGCCGCGACCGCCGCGCTGCCGCCGGCCTCCCCCGACGCGCCCGAGCTGGTCCCGTACGGCCCGGCCGCCAAGAAGGCCCTGGAACTCACCTTCCGCGAGGCCCTGCGCCTCGGCCACAACTACATCGGCACCGAGCACATCCTGCTGGCCCTGCTGGAGCTGGAGAACGGCGAGGGCCTGCTCAGCGGTCTCGGCCTGGACAAGGCGCGCACCGAGGAGTACGTCGCGGCGGCGCTCGCGGAACTGCTGAAGGACCGCGAGCCGGAGGAGCAGCGGCAGCAGGAGGAGCAGCCGGAA
The DNA here is from genome assembly GCF_044903565.1 of Streptomyces sp. NPDC004065. NCBI lineage: Bacteria > Bacillati > Actinomycetota > Actinomycetes > Kitasatosporales > Streptomycetaceae > Streptomyces > Streptomyces sp. NPDC004065. The sequence goes on from NZ_JBJDQT010000005.1 coordinate 87,927, forward strand.
TCCCGCCGCGCACCCCGGCAGGACGGCGAGCAGGCGTAGGGGCCGCTCCGGCTGCCCTCCTCTCCGTCCGGTCTCCGTCCGGTCTCCGTCCGGTCTCCGTCCGGTCCGTCCGGTCTCCGTCCGGTCTCCGTCCGGTCCGTCCGGCTGCTCACCTCTCCGTCCCCCTGAATCCGCAGGCCGGGGCCGTTGTCAGCGGTGCCTGCGACACTCGCGGCATGACCGGCCGATGGGCTCTGGCTCCGACCGAGGACGGTGGCGCGGAGGTCGCCCCCCTCGGTCCCGGCGGGCTGCCCGCCGGGCCGGTGCGCCGGGAGCCGGACCTCGTCGCGGCCGTACGCACGCGGCCGGACGTCACGCGCTGGGTGTGGCGCGCCACCCAGGAGGTCTATCCGCGTCTGCTCGCCGCGGGGGTGCGAGTGGAGCGGTGCTACGACATCGAGGACGCCGAGACGCTCCTGCTCGGGCATGAGGGGCGGCACGGGGAGCCCCGCTCGGCGGCCGCCGCCCTGGCGCGGCTGCGCGGCGGTCCCGTGCCGCCCGACCCGCCGCAGCGGTCCGCCGCACCGGGCGCACAGTCCCCGCTCTTCGAACCGCCGGTGGCACGTCCGCCGCTGGAGGACCTGCTCGCGGTCTACGCCGAGCAGCAGCGGCGGCACGACCGGACCACGCACCCGGACCGGATGCGCCTGCTGACCGCCGCCGAGTCCGCGGGCATGCTGGTGGCCGCCGAGATGAACCGCGCGGGCCTGCCGTGGAGCGCGCAGGTGCACCGGGAGGTGCTGCGCGAACTGCTCGGCGAGCGGTACGCGGGCGGTGGCGAGCCGCGCCGCCTGGCCGAGCTCGCCGACGAGGTCTCCGCGGCCTTCGGGCGCCGGGTGCGGCCGGACCTGCCCGCCGAGGTGATCAAGGCGTTCGCCCGGGCGGGGATCAAGGTCAGGTCCACCCGGCGGTGGGAGATCCGCTCCGTGGACCACCCGGCGGTGGCGCCGCTGCTGGAGTACAAGCGGCTGTACCGGATCTGGGTCGCCCACGGCTGGTCGTGGCTGCAGGACTGGGTGCGGGAGGGACGGTTCCGGCCGGAGTTCCTCGCCGGCGGGACGGTGACCGGCCGCTGGGTGACCCACGGCGGTGGCGCCCTGCAGATCCCCAAGGTCATCCGCCGGGCCGTCGTCGCCGATCCCGGGTGGCGGCTGGTCGTCGCCGACGCCGACCAGATGGAGCCGAGGGTGCTGGCGGCGATCTCCCGCGACCCGGGTCTGATGGAGGTCGCCGGCCGGGAGAGCGATCTGTACCAGGCCGTCTCCGACCGCGCCTTCTCCGGCGACCGTGCGCAGGCCAAGCTCGCGGTGCTCGGCGCGGTCTACGGCCAGACCTCGGGCGACGGCCTGAAGAACCTGGCCGCCCTCAGACGCCGCTTCCCCAAGGCCGTGGCCCATGTCGACGAGGCGGCACGGGCCGGTGAGGAAGGGCGGCTGGTGCGGACCTGGCTCGGCCGGACCTGCCCGCCGCCCGCCTCCGCGGCCACGGAGGCGGACGAGGACGCGACCGGAGAGGCGGGACTCCCCCAGGACGACCCGGCCGAGCCGCCCGGACGGGGCGGGTGGGGCGGGTCGGGCGGCCGGGGCGGACGCGCCGGACCGTCCGGGCACCCGGACTCCCCCGACGACACCGAACAGGGCTGGATGCCCGGGTACGCCTCGGGCGACGCCCGCGCCCGGGGCCGCTTCGCGCGCAACTTCGTCGTCCAGGGCAGCGCCGCCGACTGGGCCCTGCTGATGCTCGCCGCGCTGCGCCGGGCCTGCCGGGACATGGCGGCCGAACTGGTCTTCTTCCAGCACGACGAGGTGATCGTGCACTGCCCCGAGGAGGAGGCCGGCGCGGTCGTCGAGGCGATCCGGGAGGCGGCGGAGCTGGCGGGACGGCTCACCTTCGGCGAGACCCCGGTGCGCTTCCCGTTCACCACGGCGGTGGTCGAGTGCTACGCCGACGCCAAGTGAGCACGCACGGGCGGGTTCCGCCTCACACCGGCTCCGGGGCGGGCGGCGCCCCGGCGAGGAGCCTTCTCAGTTCGCCGGTGACGGCCCTGTCGTCCGTGCCGTCCAGGGCGGCGAGCGCCGCCCGCCACTGGGCGTACGCCTCCTCCGGGCGCCCCTGCTCGCGCAGCAGAAGCCCCTGCTGGTGGCGGGCGAGGCCGCCGGTGTAGCGGTCGGCGCGGGCGTCGGCGCGGCGCAGCAGTTCGGCGCACTCGCGGTGGGCCCGTTCCACGTCGTGCAGCCGGCGCAGCGCGCGGACCAGACCGAGCCGGGTCTGCGACTCCCCGTGCCAGTCGCCGTGGCCGCCCAGGATGCGCAGGCTCTCCTCGAAGTGCCGTGCGGCGGCGGCCGGTTCGCCGAGCGTCAGACGGGCGTACCCGATGTTGCAGTGCGCGGTGTGCTGCACGATCACCGCGCCGATCGCGTCGCCGATGGCGAGCGAGCGCAGGTGCTGCTCGATGGCGGCCCGGGGGTCGGTGTGCTCGTAGAGGTTGCCCAGGTGGCTGTGGGTGACGGCCTCGCCGTAGGGGTCGTTGAGCCGGCGGGAGTACGCCAGGCTCTGCCGCAGGGCCTCGCCCGACTCGGCGTACCGGCCGAGTCCTTCGAGCAGCAGGCCCCGGTTGTTCAGGCCGCGCCGGACCCGCGAGGCGACGCCGAGCCGCCGCCAGATCGCGAGGGAGCGGTCGTTGAGGGCGAGGGCCTCGCTGTGCCGGCCGGTCAGGAAGTGCAGCCCGGCGAGATCGCCCAGCGCGTACGCCTCGGCCGCCTCGTCGCCCAGCCGGCACGCCACGTCGAGCGCGGCCCGCCCGAGCACCTCCATCTCGGCCACCCGCCCGCTGCGCTGGGCGTACGGGAAGAACAGCCGCAGCAGCGTGGAGAGGTGGGCGGCCCGTCCCCGGCCGGGGTGGCCGCCGCCTGAGCCCGCGTGCCCGTCGGCGCCCTCGGCGCCGTACCGCTCCGCCAGGGCGACGACGTTCTCCAGCTCCGCGTCGGCCCAGGCGAAGGCTTCCTCGGCGGAGCCGAAGGGCGGCACGCCGAGCACGTCGTCGGGGTGCCCGGGCGGCCGGCTCGCGGTCGGCCGGCGCCGGTCGTCCCGCTCGTGCCCCGGCTCGAGGAGGGCGGTGAGCAACCGGTCCGAGACGGCGGCGTACCAGCGCAGCGCCACCTGGACGGGATCGGCGCCGTCGCGGGAGGCGGCGGTCCCGGAGACGGCGGTCCCGGAGACGGCGGTCCCGGAGACGGCGGTCCCGGAGACGGCGGGCGCGGAGACGGCGGGCGCGGAGACGGCGGGCGCGGAGACGGCCGGGGGCTGGGCGTCCGGCTGGGCGTCCGGCTCGGCGTCCGGCTCGGCGTCCGCGAGCTCGCGGGCGAAGTCCCGTACCAGGTCGTGCGGGGCGTACCGGCCGTAGGCGGGCTCCTCCAGGAGGGCCACGTCGACGAGGCGGTCGAGGGCGGCCTCGGCACGGGGCTCGCCGGTGCCGGTGAGGCGGGCGAGCAGCGGCGCGCCGTACGAGGGCAGGTCGAGCGCGCCGATGCGGCACAGGGCGAGCGCGGCGTCCCGGTCGGCCTCGCGGTCGGAGGCGGCGAGCGCGTCGTGGGCCACGGCCAGCGAGCGGCGCACGCTCAGGTCGTCGTACTCCAGGTGCCGCAACCTGCTGCCGGTCTCGGCCAGTTGACCGGCCAGCACGTCCGGGGTGAGGGCGCTGCGGGCGGCCAGGCGGGCGGCGACGACGCGCAGGGCCAGCGGGAGCCCTCCGGTGAGTTCGACGAGCGGGTGCCACGCGCCCGGCGCACCGCCGCCCGCCTCCGTGCCGTCCCGTCCGGACACCGCGCGCAGCAGCGCCGCGCTGTCCTCCCCGGACAGCGGCGCGAGCGGGAAGCGACGGGCGCCGTCGAGGGCGGCCAGCGGGGAACGGCTGGTGACGATCACCGCGCAGCCCGCCCCCGCCGGCAGCAGCGGCCGTACCTGTGCGGCGCTCGCGGCGTCGTCCAGGACCAGCAGCGTGCGGGTCGGCGCGAGCAGGGAGCGCAGCAACGCGGCGGCGTCGTCGGGGTGTTCGGGGATGTGCCGCGGGTCGGCGCCCAGGTCGCGCAGCAGGGAGCGCAGCGCCTGGGCGGGGCCGAGCGGTTCCATCCCGGGGGTGGCGCCGTGCAGGTTGACGTAGAGCTGACCATCGGGGAAACGTTCCAGCAGCCCGTGCGCCACCTGGAGCGCCAGGGCGCTCTTGCCGACGCCCGCCATACCGCTGACCACGACGACGCGGGCTCCCTCGCCGCCCCGGCCGGTCAGCTCCCGGCGCACGGCGCGCGACACGTCGTCCCGCCCGGTGAAGTGAGCGGGCGGGGGTGGGAGTTGGGCGGGCCGGGGTGGTGGTGGGGCGTGGGTGGCTGGGGTGGTGGGGGTGTCGGGGGTGGCGCCGGTGGCTCGCCCGGCAGGCGATTCGGGCTCGCCGGGTCCACGGCCCTCGCCCGGCCCGACCGACTCGTGCGAACCACCGGACTCGTGCGAACCACCGGACTCGTGCGAACCCCTCGACTCGTGTGACCCGCGGCATTCTTTCGGCACACCAGACACATGTGGCCCACCGGACGCGCCCGGCCCGTCAAAGCCCCGCGGCCCTTTTCCTTGCGACCTCTGCGACTCCCGGGCCTCGGTTGACTCCCCGACCTCCGTGGACTCCCCACCCTCCGGAGACTCCCCGCCCTCCACGGACTCCCCGGCCTCCCGCGCCCCTCCGCGCCCGTCGCCCGGAGCGCGGAGCACCTCCAGGTGCGCCTCGCGCACAGCCGCCCCCGGTTCGACGCCCAGTTCCCCGACCAGACGGGCGCGCAGGTCGCGGTGGACGGCCAGGGCCTCGGAACGGCGGCCGGTGCGGTGCAGGGCGAGCATCAGCTGCCGGTGATACGCCTCGCGCAGTGGATGCTGGGCGGCCAGGGCCGCGAGTTCGGGCACGAGGCCGGCCGCCCGGTTGCCACCCAGGGCGAGCTCGGCGTCGTAGCGCCACTCCAGGAGCAGCAGCCGCTCCTCCTCCAGCCGCTGGACGACGCCGTACCCGCCCGGGACGGTGGGCAGGCCGCTGAGCGGCGTGCCGCGCCACAGGGTGAGCGCCGCCGTGCAGGCGCGCACCACCGCCGCCCAGTCCGCTCCGGCGTGCGCCGCGCGTGCCTGCGCGAACCGGGCCTCGAAGAGATGGAGGTCCAGCTCGCCCCGCTCGGCCCGCAGCACATAGCCGGGCGGTACGGTGCGCAGCCGTCCGGGGTCGTCGAGCAGACGGCGCAGCCGCGTGACGTGGTTGTGCAGCGAGGCCCGCGCGGAGGCCGGCGGGTCGCCGTCCCACAGCGCCTCCTCCAGCGCCTCGGCGGAGACGACGCGCCCGGCCTCCAGCAGCAGCGCCGCGAGCAGCGCGCGCACCTTGGGGCTGCCGATGGGCCGGACGGCGGGCCGGGGAAGGAGCCTGCCCGCCGTACGGGCCTGGCCGGCATCGTCGGTCCGGTCGCCCTGGCCGGCCTGGCCGGCCCGGCGGGCCTGGCCGACCTGGTCGGCGCCGCGGGCCGGCCGGCCGGCGCCGTACTCCTCGTGCGCGACGGGCTCGTACAGGATGGGCGGTCCCAGCAGTCCGAACCGCAGCCCGTACCGCGTCACGCCGTCCACCGTCCTCCAAAGGGGCCGCCGACGGCCGTGCCTCGACGGCGGGCGCTTCCCGTCGCCCTCGGCCGGGCGGCGGCCGGTCCGCACCCACCGGGCGAATCATTGGCCACATGTTAGCGATCCGTTGGCCCGATCTGATGTGATCATTCCATCGGATCCGGACCGACGGTGCGCGCGTAGGACGCGCAACTCGGGGGAGTGTCGCCGCCGGCCCTGGTCCGGGAACGCGAGGGGTCCCGGTCGGCAGAGGTGAACGACCGGGGCCTCGTCCGCGCCCGGCCACCGCACGGACCGCGCCTTCCCGGCGACGCCTCGTCGGCCCGCCCGACCGATCCCCGCAGGACCGCAGCTTCCCCGGCGGCGCCTCGTACGCTACCCCTGAAGATCGACACCCGGCCCGGGGCGCCCGCCGCCCACCCGCCGCACCGTGCCTCAGGGGGAGAAACCGCCATGCGTCTGCGCTGTGCCGTACTCGACGACTTCCAGGGCGTCGCCACCACCGTCGCCGACTGGTCGCCGCTCCAGGACCGGGTGGAGGTGGTGTCCTTCACCCGGCACCACACCACCGAGGACGAACTGGCCGCGGCGCTGGCGGACTTCGACATCGTGGTCACCCTGCGCGAACGCGTGCCCTTCCCCGCCTCGCTGCTCGACCGGCTGCCGCGTCTGAAGCTGCTGGTCGCCTCCGGTATGCGCAACTCGGTGATCGACTACGCGGCGGCCCGGGCCAACGGCGTGACCGTCTGCGGCACGGAGAGCTCCTCCACCCCGCCCGTCGAACTCACCTGGGCCCTGCTGCTCGGCCTGGCCCGGGGCATCGTCACCGAGAACGAGGCGCTCCGCTCCGGCGGCCCCTGGCAGTCCACGCTGGGCGCCGACCTGCACGGCCGCCGGCTGGGCCTGCTCGGTCTGGGCAAGATCGGCGGCCGGGTCGCGCAGGTGGGCCTGGCCTTCGGCATGCACGTGACGGCCTGGAGCAGCAACCTCACGCGGGAGCGGGCCGACGAGGTCGGCGCCGAACTGGCGGCGTCCAAGGAGGAACTCCTCGCGACCAGCGACTTCGTCTCCGTCCACCTGGCCCTCGGCGACCGGACCCGCGGCCTGCTGGGCGCCCCGGAACTCGCCCTGATGAAACCCACCGCCTACCTGGTCAACACCTCGCGCGCCGCGATCGTCGACCAGGACGCCCTGCTGGCGGCCCTGCACGAGGGACGCATCGCCGGCGCGGCCGTGGACGTCTTCGACACCGAACCGCTCCCGGCCGGCCACCCGATGCGCACCGCGCCCCGCCTGCTGGCGACCCCCCACCTGGGCTATGTCTCACGGGCGAACTACGAGCGCTACTACGGGCAGGCCGTGCAGGCCGCCGAGGCGTACCTGGCGGGCACCCCCGTACGCGTCCTGGGCTGAGCCCCGGGCCCCCGGGGCCGGCCGCCGGCCCACGGGGGCGTCCCGGGCCCGCTGTCGTGCCCCGGGCCCGCGGTCGTGCCGTCGAACCTGCTCGAATCGTGGCGCGGAAGGTCGCGGCGGCCGGCCCGTCCGGCGCAGCCTGGTGGCTCGCAGATCGCGGCCGGGGGACGTCGGCGCAGGTCGGCGTACGTCGGCGCTCGATGAAGGGGAACGCATGACCAGCAGTTGGACCCACGTGGTACGGGCGGTGGCCGTCGTCGCGCTGGCGGCCGGCGGGATGGCGGGCATGGGCTCCACCGCGCAGGCCGCCCCGACCGGATGCGACGCGCACGCCCTCTCCAACGGCTACTACGTGTACTGCGCCGGCGGGAGCGGACAGTACCGCGCCGCCGTCACCTGCTGGTACAACCACGGCACCCAGAGCCGCAGCCGGTACGGCGTGTGGCGTAACGCCGGAGGACTGCCCTCCCAGGTCAGCTGTCTGAGCAGCGAGGAACTGGGCGGCTACCGCACCGAGAAGAAGGGCTGACCCGGCCCCGCCGTGCGCGCCGGAAGGCCGCCCCGCACCCGGGAGCGGCCTTCCGGCGGACGGGCTACTTCGTGAAGCAGATGTACTTCCACGGCCCGTAGGTCGTGGAGTTCACGCTGTCGCCCGAGGTGCCGTTGATGTAGGCGGAGCGCACACGGGCGCGGATGCCGGACTCCCGGGGTGCCGCGAGCCTGACGGCGGACTTGCCGTTGGCGGCCAGCGCGAAGTACTCGCTGCCGGAGTCGTACCACTTGCCCTGGTAGTAGACCTCCACCTCGAACCGCTGCTTGCGGCCCTTGTAGTAGGTCATGGTGGTGGTGAACGTCGGCGCGGTGTTCTTGTGGAACCAGTGGTAGTCGGTCTTGCCGATCCTGCCCGTCCGGTAGTGCTTGGAGACGGCCGTCGCAATCCTGACGCGGGCGTAGGACTCGACCTTGACCGTCCTCGGCGCGTAGCGTGCGTCGCCCTTGAAGACCGCGGTGACGGTGGTGTCGCGGGTCATGTCCACGGTCGCGGAGAGGTCGCCGTGGGAGTTGACCCTGCCGGTCCTGAGGAGCTTCTTCGGCTTGTCGCCGCCGTAGGGGTCGGCCCACAGTTCGACCGTGCGGTTGGTGTAGGTGGTCCCCAGGTGGGCGGTGAAGGAGACGTCGGTGCCGTAGGCGTAGACGCTCTTGTTGTGGTTGAGCGTCAGGGCCGGGGTGGCGCGCGAGACGTTCACCGCGGTCGAGGCGGACGCCGGCAGGTGGTCCGCGTCGCCCGCGTAGGACACCTTGTACGTGACCTTGCCGCCGGCGGGGGGCGTGTCGCTGAAGGAGAACTTGCCGCCGGCGCCGAGCTTCCTGGTGCCCAGCGACTTCCCGGACGGCGAGGCCAAGTCGGTGCGGGTGACGGTGAGCGGGGTACCGGCGGGCAGCGGCAGCGTGGACTTCAGCGAGCCGGAGACGGTCAGCGCCTTGGCCCGTGGCGCACTGGCCGGGGCGGTGACCGCCAGCGTGCCGGTGTACTTGCGGGGCTCGGTCACCACCGTCAGCGCGAGCCGCTCGCCGTTGTCTACTACGGCGAACAGACGGCTGCCGTCGGGGGCCCACGCGAGCGTGTGCCGGTCGAAGGTGAGGGTCCGCTGCAGATTGCGCACGCTGGCCGGCCGGTCGGCGCCCTTGGCGAAGACGTACGTCTCGCCCCGGTCCTCGAAGTCCTGGTGCGCGCCGGCGACGGTGCCGTCCGGGGCGATGGTGACCGACTCGGGCTCCTCCGGCAGGGGGTAGCTGCGCATGTCGGTGAGGTCGGTGAGCCGGTACTCGGACAGGCCGAGGTCGCCGCGCTTGGCGACCACGAGGCCCGTTCCGTCCGGGGTGAGCGCGGCGTCGTGGTAGAAGCCGCCCTTCTCGGCGGTGGTACGGATCTGCGGGGTGCCGCTGCTGATGTCGTACAGCACGATCGGGGCGTTGCTGATGCCGCCGTCCAGGGCGACCAGCGTGCCGGGCACCTTGGGCGAGGTGAGCAGGATCGGCGGGCTGGACCAGTCGAAGCCGCCGGCGAGGTCGAGGTGCACGGCCGGGGCGTCGCCCGTCAGGTCGACCGCTCCGAGACCCGAGTCCCACTGGTCCCCATAGGAGAACCAGATCCGCCCCTCGGCGACCGCGACACGGGAGGGGTCGGTGCCGGTGCCGGTCGGGTACTCCGCGGTCTGCCGCAGCGTCGCCGTGTCGACGGCGACGATCTTGTCGGCGTCGGTGACGGCGGCGTACAGCGTGCCCGAGTCCGGGCTCAGCGTCATGTGCGTGACCCTGGGCAGGCCGCCGAGCGTGGTCACGACCTTCCCGGCGTAATCGGTGACGACGATCTTGTTGTCACCGCTGATGAAGGTGTGCCGGTGGACACCGTCCACGACGATGTCCTGGAAGCCCCCGTCGTTGATCGGGATGCTGCCGCTGGTGTCCGCCGCCGCGGTGCCCGCGGAACCGAGCGACAGAGCGACCGAGCCGACCAGGACCGCCAACGCGGTCGCGGCCGGAAGCGTGCGTCTGAGCACGAGGCTGTGACCCCCACCCTGGGAAGAGGCCCGCGAGTCCGGGCCCGAAGATCGAACATGAGATCACTCATGAGACACGCGTCGGGGCGAAGGGGTTGTAGCACAGGGGGAGTTGAAGTGCCGGCCCACCACACCGCGGAGCCGAACAGACCCGGCCGGCGCCGTCGCGCCCGCTGAACGAGAAAACCCCAGGTCAGAGCATTCCTGACCTGGGGTTTCAGTGGAGCCGCTTTCGGGATTCGAACCCGAGACCTACGCATTACGAGTGCGTTGCTCTGGCCATCTGAGCTAAAGCGGCGCGTTGCCCGCACCCATGGTGCGATCGGCAACGTCGGTAAGTCTACACAGTTTCGATGGGTGCTTCGTACCCGGTTCGGGTGCGCCGCCGCGGGGGCGGGGGGAGGGGCTATGAGCAGCGCTTTCCCGGGGGCGGCGGGGTGCCGCGGAGCAGGTAGGCGTCGATCGCGGAGTCGATGCAGCGGCTGCCGCGGCCGTACGCGGTGTGGCCGTCGCCGTCGTAGGTGAGCAGGCGGCCGGAGGCGAGCTGGCGGGCCAGGGACTGGGCCCAGTGGTAGGGGGTCGCCGGGTCGCGGGTGGTGCCGACGACCACGATGGGCGCGGCGCCCTTCGCCTCGATGCGGTGCGGTGCGGCGGTGGGGGCCACGGGCCAGTACGCGCAGTTCAGGGCCGACCAGGCCAGCCCCTCGCCGAAGACCGGGGACGCCTTCTCGAAGGCGGGGAGGGACTTCTCCACCTGGTCGGGGGCGGTGAAGGCGGGTGGGAGGTCGAGGCAGTTCACGGCGGCGTTGGCGAACATCAGGTTGCTGTAGTGGCCCTCGGAGTCGCGCTCGTAGTAGCTGTCGGAGAGGGCGAGGAGGGCGGTGCCGTCCTTGTCCTTGCCGGTCATCGCGGAGTTCAGCGCCTCGCGCAGCTGCGGCCAGGCGCTCTGGTCGTACATCGCCGCGATCACGCCCGTGGTGGCCAGCGCCTCGCCGAGCCGGCGGCCGTCCGGGTCGCCGGTGGAGAGGGGGGAGGCGTCCAGCCGGCGGAAGAAGGCCGCGAGGCGGTCGCCGGCCTGCCTCGGCGTCGTGCCCGGGCCGCCCAGCGGGCAGTCGCTCTGCCGCACGCAGTCCCTCGCGAAGGCGGTGAACGCCGTCTCGAAACCCGCCGCCTGGTCGAGGTTGACCTGACGCGAGGGCAGGGACGGGTCCAGTGCCCCGTCCAGGACCAGACGCCCCACCCGGTCCGGGAACAGCCCGGCGTAGGTGGCGCCCAGGAACGTGCCGTAGGAGGCGCCGACGTAGGTGAGCCGGCGGTCGCCGAGCACCGCCCGCAGGAGGTCCATGTCGCGGGCCGCCTCCACGGTGGACACGTGCCGCAGCAGCCGGGGGTCGTGCGCTCCGCAGCCCTCCGCGAACTTCCGGTACGCCCCGACGAGCGCGTCGACCTCCTTGTGGTCGTCGGGTGTCACGTCGGTCTGCGTGTAGGTGTCCATGTCCCGGTCGTCCAGGCACTCGACGGGCTCGCTGCGGGCGACGCCGCGCGGGTCCATCGCGACCATGTCGTAACGGGCACGGATCTCGGCCGGGTAGCCGGTGGCGGCGTACTGCTGCAGGTAGCCGATGGCCGAGCCGCCGGGCCCGCCCGGGTTCACCAGGAGCGAGCCGAGCGGTTTGCCCTTGCCGGTGGCCTTCTTGCGGGCCACGGCCAGCCGGATGTCGCCCCCGGTGGGCCGCGCGTAGTCCAGCGGCGCCTTCAGGGTGGCGCACTGGAAGCCGGGGACGCCGCAGTCGCGCCAGGTCAGCTTCTGCGCGTAGTACGACGCCAGGGTCGAGGGAGTGGCCTTCGGCAGCGCGGGCAGCACCGTGTCCGCCGCCGGAGGGGTCCTGTGACGGGTGCCGTCCGCGGAGCAGGCCGAGACGAGCAGGGCCGCCGCCGCGGCGAGGACACCGGCCCTGCGGACCGTGCGGGACAGAACCGGACCTCGACCGTCCGGGCGGAGGGCGCGCCTGATGTGCATCGAACGAGCGTAACCGTCCGCGATCCCGGGGGCACTGTATGCGCACAGCGTGGCTCGTAAGAGTGAGGGGAGGGCCGGTGCGCGGGGGCGGAGGCTGGCAGAGGCAGAGGCGGAGGCGGGGCACTGCCCGTCTTCCTCCCGCTCAGCCCGCTCAGCCCGCTCAGCCCGCTCTGAGCGCCATCGTCATCGCCTCCACCGCCAGGAGCGGCGCCACGTTGCGGTCGAGGGCGTCGCGGCAGGCGGCGATGGCCTCTATGCGGCGCAGGGTGGACTCCGGGGAGCTGCCGCGGGCGAGGCGCTCCAGGGTGTCCTCGGCGTCGGCATTGGCGATCGCCACACGGGAGCCGAGCTGGAGGGCGAGCACATCGCGGTACAGGCCGGTGAGGTCGGTCAGGGCGAGGTCGAGGCTGTCGCGCTGGGTGCGGGTGCGGCGGCGCTTCTGCTTGTCCTCCAGGTCCTTCATCACGCCCGCCGTGCCGCGCGGCAGGCGGCCGCCCTGGGCCGCGCCCAGGGCGGCCTTCAGCTCCTCGGTCTCCTTGGAGTCGAGTTCCTCGGCGAGCACCTTGGCGTCCTCCGTGGCGGCGTCGACCAGCTCCTGGGCCGCCTTGAGGCAGCCGCCGATCTCGTCGATCCGCAGCGGGAGCCTCAGCACGGTGGCGCGGCGCTCGCGCGCGGCCGGGTCGGTGGCCAGGCGGCGGGCCCGGTCCACGTGGCCCTGCGTGGCGCGGGCGGCGGCGGCCGCGACGTCGGGTTCCACGCCCTCGCGGCGCACCAGCATGTCGGCGACGGCGGCCACCGACGGGGTGCGCAGGTTGAGGTGCCGGCAGCGGGAGCGGATCGTGGGCAGGACGTCCTCGATCGAGGGCGCGCACAGCAGCCAGACCGTGCGCGGGGCGGGCTCCTCGACCGCCTTGAGGACGGCGTTGGCGGACTTCTCGTTCAGCCGCTCGGCGTCCTCGACGAGGATCACCTGCCAGCGGCCGTTCGCGGGCGAGGTGAACGACTTGCGGACGGTGTCACGCATGTCCTCGGCGAGGATCTGCGTGCCGACGGCGGCGACCGTGGTGACGTCGGCGTGGGTGCCGATCAGTGCCGTGTGGCAGCCGTCGCAGAAACCGCAGCCGGGGGCGCCGCCCAGCGCGCGGTCGGGGCTCACGCACTGCAGGGCGGCGGCGAAGGCCCGCGCCGTCCGGGTGACCCCGGCTCCGGGCGGTCCGGTGAACAGCCAGGCGTGGGTCATCTTCGACGCCTCCGGCGGCGGAGCGTCACCGGAGGCCGCCGTGACCAGGGCGTCGGCGTCCCGGGCGGCGGCGGCCAGCTGCTCGCCGACCTTCTCCTGCCCGACGAGGTCGTCCCACACGCTCATGGGTCACGCCGCCCTTTCGTCGTCCTGTTCCTTGCTGCCGGTCCTTGCTGCCGGTCCTTGCTGCCGGATCCATTGTGCGGGGAGCCACTGACAACGGGGGGCGGGCGGCGGGCCACGGACGACATGGACCGTGCTGGGCGTGGACCGTGCGGGGCATGGACCGTGTGCGCCGTGGCGCGGCGCGGGCCGTGCGGGGCGGGGGCCGGCGTCAGCGCCTGCGGCCCCCGGTCCCGGCGGGGCAGGGCCCGTGTCAGCGCCTGCGGCCCCGTCCGCGGCCACCGCGGCCACCGCCCTGTCCGTCCCCGCGGCCGTCGCCGGAGTCCTCGTCGTCCCCCTCGTGCGGTCCCAGCAGTTCGTCCGCGAGCGTCGGCAGGTCGTCCAGGGGGGTCTCCTCGGCCCAGTCCGGCCGGGGTCGCCGGCGTGCGCCGCCCTCCTCGACCTGGGGAAGCTCGCGCGTACGTTCGTCGCCCCCGCCGGCGGCGCCACCGGACCGCCCGGTGTCCGCCGGCCGCTCGTCCCGGAACAGGCCCGGCGGCACCCGGTCCGCCGGGTTCGCGTCCGCCGCGACCGCGGGCAGCACCGCCGTGTCGTCGACGGCCGCCTCACCGGAACCGACCGGCGGCAGCACCGCCGTCTCGTCGGCCGCACCCGCGGGCGGCACCGGCGGCAGCACCGCCGTCTCGTCCGCGGCCGGCGCCGGGGCGCTGGGCGCGGGCGGCTTCGGCAGCTTGGCCGTGACCTCCGACTCCGACTCCCCCGCGGCCCACGCGGCACGCCCGGAGGCGGCGCGCGCGGCGCCCGGGGAGCCGCTCGGGGAGGCGTCCGTGGAGATGTCCGTGGAGGCGTCCGTGGAGGCGTTCTCCGCGGGCACCGCCGGCACCGCCGGCAGGACCGCCGTCTCGTCCACCGGGCCGCCCGACGCGTTCGTCGGCGTCACCACGGGGGTCGGCACGGTCACCGCGTCCGGCGGCACCGCCGCCGCGGGAGCCTGTGGCGGTGCCGCCGCGGCCGCGGGAGCCTCCGGCCGGCGCGGGCCCGCCTGCGCGGCCGCGGCCGCCTGCTCCGCCGCCCGACGGGCCTCCTCGGCCCGCAGCAGGGCCTCCTCCGCCTTGCGCTGCTTCTCCAGCCGCCGCTCCTCGGCCTCGGCCCGCAGCCGGGCCTCCTCCTCGGCCTGCCGGCGCCGCCGCTCCTCCTCGGCCTTCCTGCGCGCCTCCTCCTCGGCCCGGGCCCGCTCCTCGGCGAGCAGCCGGGCCTGTTCCTCCTCGGCGCGGCGGCGGGCCTCCTCGGCGCGCTGCCGGGCCTCCTCCGCCTGCCGCTCGGCCTCGCGCCGCTGCGCCTCCTCCAGCTCGCGCCGCTTGCGCTCCTCCTCCTCGGCGCGCAGCCGGGCGAGCTGCTCCTGGCGCTCCCGCTCCAGGCGCTCCTCCTCGGCCTTCCTGCGCGCCTCCTCCTCGGCCTTGCGGCGTGCCTCTTCCTCCGCCTTGCGGCGCGCCTCCTCCTGGGCCTTCAGCTCGGCCTCGGACAGCGGGAGCATCTGGTCCAGCCGGTGCCGGACGACGGTGGTGACGGCCTCGGCCTCCTGGCCGGCGTCCACCACCAGGTAGCGCCCGGGATCGGCGGCGGCCAGCGTCAGGAATCCGGCGCGCACGCGCGCGTGGAACTCGGCCGGCTCGGACTCCAGCCGGTCGGGCGCCTCCGTGAACCGCTCCCGGGCCGTCTCCGGCGAGACGTCCAGCAGGACCGTCAGATGGGGCACCAGTCCGTTCGTCGCCCACCGGGAGATGCGGGCGATCTCCGTCGGGGACAGGTCCCGCCCGGCGCCCTGGTAGGCGACGGAGGAGTCGATGTAGCGGTCGGTGATCACCACCGCGCCGCGCTCCAGGGCGGGCCGTACGACCGTGTCGACGTGCTCCGCGCGGTCGGCGGCGTAGAGCAGTGCCTCCGCGCGGTGCGACAGCCCCTGGGAGGACACGTCGAGCAGGATCGACCGCAGCCGCTTGCCGACCGGGGTGGCGCCCGGTTCGCGGGTGAGGACGACCTCGTGGCCCTTGGCCCTGATCCAGTCGGCGAGGGCCTCGGCCTGGGTGGACTTGCCCGCCCCGTCTCCGCCCTCCAGCGCGATGAAGAAGCCGGAGGAGGCGGGTGCCGTCACCGGGTCGTCGCCGCCGCGCAGGGCGTCCACCAGGTCCTGCCGCAGCGGGACGCCGGAGCGGTCGTCGACCTTGGCGAGCACCAGCGCGGCCACCGGCAGCAGCAGCGCGCCGACCAGCATCAGCGTGAAGGCGGCGCCGCCGTGCGCGAACACGAACCGGCCGTTCTCCAGTCGGTGCGGGCCGATCCCGGCGGCGACCACCGGCGCGAGCACGGCGCCGAGCGCCACGAAGACGCGCACCACCGCGTGCAGGTGCTCGGTCATGCGGGGCCGGCGGTAGTCCTCGGCCTCCTGGTCGAGCAGCGCGTGTCCGGTGTTGGCGGCCACGCCCGCGCCGGTTCCGGCCAGGGCGAGGACCAGCAGGACGGTGGTGACGTCCGGGACGAGCCCGGCGGCGAGCAGGGCGACGCCGGTGAAGGCGATCGCCAGGGCCAGCAGGCGGCGCCGCGACAGCGACACGAGCGCCTTCGGCGCCGTACGGATGCCGGCGACGACCCCGCCGGTCAGGGCGAGCACCGCCAGCCCGTAGAGCACCGGGCCGCCGCCGAGGTCCTTGGCGTGCAGCGCGCAGACGGCGACCGCGGCGGCGATCGCCCCGGCCACCGAGGCGCAGGCGAGCACGAGCAGCGGCACGGCGCCGGTGCGGCCGTTGTCGACGCCGGTGCCCGTCCTGGGGCGGCGCAGCCCCTCGAGCGGCGACCGCGCGCGGGGGGTGCGGGTGCCGGGCAGCTCCAGGTGGGTCAGCACGGACAGGGAGGCGGCGAACAGCCCGGCGGCCACATAGGCGCCGAGGGCCGCCTGGTGCTGGTCGAACCAGGCGATGCCGGTGCCCAGGAGGTTGTTGAGCAGCGAGGCGAGGACCAGGGCGGCGGCGGCCAGCGGGACGGCCGCGAAGGTCGTGCGCAGGGACAGGCGGCGCAGGGCGTCCAGGTGGTCGGGCAGCGGGCGGACGGTGGCGCCCTCGGGCGGCGGGGCGGGCAGCAGCGCGGGGGCCGCGCTCTCCCGGCACACCGTCCACAGGCGCTCGGCGACCCCGGTCACGAAGACGGTGACCAGGAGCAGGACGAGGGCGTGGCCGGGCGTCCAGTCGATCCACAGCGGTGCGACGAGCAGCAGCAAGGCCCGCGCCCCGTCCGCGCCGACCATGGTCCAGCGCCGGTCGAGCGGGCCCTCCTGGGAGGTCAGCGAGGTGAGCGGGCCGAGCAGGACCGCCCCGAAGAGCACGGTCGCCAGGATGCGCGTCGCGAACACGGTCGCCACCGCCAGCGCCACGCCCCGGTAGCCGCCGCCGAGGGAGCCCTCGGCGACCGCGGCCTGGAGGGCGAGCAGGACCAGGACGAGGAGCGCGAGGGTGTCCGCGACGCCCCCCACCAGATGGGCGCTCCACAGCCGTTTCAGCTGCGGACGGCGCAGCAGGGCGCGGACGGCGCGCTCACGGGAATCCGCTACCAGGGCGTCGTCGGGGGCCGGGGTGTGGGCCGTTGGCTGCTCGGCTCGCGTCATGCGGTCAGCCTATCGGGACGTACCGACAGCGCGTGGTGACCGTCCGAACGTGCGCACGCCCCGGCACCGATGTGGTGCCGGGGTGTGCGAGCGGTGAAGATCCCTGTCCGCACGCGGGGCGCCGGGTCAGTCCTCCGCGGCCTGCGAGGCCGCCGCCTTCTTCGCGGCGGTGGACGCCGTCTTCTTGGCGGCCGTCTTCTTGGCCGTGGTGGTCTTCTTCGCGGCGGTCTTCTTGGCGGCGGTCTTCTTCGCCGCCGTGGACGCCGTCTTCTTCGCCGTCGTCTTCTTGGCCGCGGTCTTCTTCGCGGTCTTCTTGGCCGGGCCCTTGGCGCGCTTCTCCGCGAGCAGCTCGTACCCGCGCTCCGGTGTGATCGTCTCCACGCTGTCGCCGGAGCGCAGCGTCGCGTTGGTCTCGCCGTCGGTGACGTACGGCCCGAAGCGCCCGTCCTTGACCACCACCGGCCTGCCGCTGACCGGGTCCTCGCCCAGTTCCTTCAGCGGCGGCTTGGCCGCGGCGCGACCGCGCTGCTTGGGCTGGGCGTAGATCGCCAGCGCCTCCTCCAGCGTGATCGTGAAGATCTGGTCCTCGGACTGCAGGGAGCGCGAGTCCGTGCCCTTCTTCAGGTACGGGCCGTACCGGCCGTTCTGCGCGGTGATCTCCTGGCCCTCGGGGTCGGTGCCCACCACCCGCGGCAGTGACATCAGCCGCAGCGCGTCGTCCAGGGTGACGGTGTCCAGCGACATCGACTTGAACAGCGACGCCGTGCGCGGCTTGACCGCGTTCTTGCCCGTCTTGGGGGTGCCCTCGGGCAGGACCTCGGTGACGTACGGGCCGTAGCGGCCGGCCTTGGCGACGATCGTGTGACCGGTCGCCGGGTCGGTGCCCAGCTCGACGTCGCCGCTCGGCTTGGCGAGCAGCTCCTCGGCGAGTTCGACGGTCAGCTCGTCGGGCGCCAGGTCGTCGGGGATGTCGGCGCGCTGGTGCTCCTCGGTGTCCTTCTCGCCGCGCTCGATGTACGGGCCGTAGCGGCCCACCCGCAGCACGATGCCGTTGCCGACCGGGAACGAGGACACCTCGCGGGCGTCGATCGCGCCCAGGTCGGTCACCAGCTCCTTGAGGCCGCCGAGGTGGTCCCCGTCGCCGTTGCCGGCCTCGGCCGCCCCGCCGTTGTGGGTGCCCTCGCCGAAGTAGAACCGCTTGAGCCACGGCACGGCCTGCGCCTCGCCGCGCGCGATGCGGTCGAGGTCGTCCTCCATCCGGGCGGTGAAGTCGTAGTCGACGAGCCGCCCGAAGTGCTTCTCCAGCAGGTTGACCACGGCGAAGGACAGGAAGGACGGCACCAGCGCGGTGCCCTTCTTGAACACGTAGCCGCGGTCGAGGATGGTGCCGAGGATCGACGCGTACGTCGACGGCCGGCCGATCTCGCGCTCCTCGAGCTCCTTGACCAGCGACGCCTCGGTGTAGCGGGCCGGGGGCTTGGTGGCGTGCCCGTCCGCGGTGATCTCCTCGGCGCTCAGCGCGTCGCCCTCGGAGACCTGCGGCAGCCGGCGCTCGCGGTCGTCGAGCTCGGCGTTCGGGTCGTCGGCGCCCTCGACGTAGGCCTTCAGGAAGCCGTGGAAGGTGATCGTCTTGCCGGACGCGCTGAACTCGACGTCCCGGCCGTCGGCCGAACGGCCGGCGATGCGCACCGTGACGGAGTTCCCGGTCGCGTCCTTCATCTGGGAGGCGACCGTGCGCTTCCAGATCAGCTCGTAGAGCTTGAACTGGTCGCCGGTCAGCCCGGTCTCGGCCGGGGTGCGGAAACGATCACCCGAGGGGCGGATCGCCTCGTGCGCCTCCTGGGCGTTCTTCACCTTCCCGGCGTACGTCCGCGGCTGCGGCGGCAGGTAGTCGGCGCCGTACAGCTGCGTGACCTGGGCGCGCGCGGCGGAGATCGCCGTCTCGCTCAGGGTGGTGGAGTCCGTACGCATGTAGGTGATGTAGCCGTTCTCGTACAGCTTCTGGGCGATCTGCATGGTCGCCTTGGCGCCGAAGCCGAGCTTGCGGCTCGCCTCCTGCTGCAGCGTCGTCGTACGGAACGGGGCGTACGGCGAGCGGCGGTACGGCTTGGACTCGACGGAGCGCACGGAGAAGCGGGTGTGCTCCAGTGCGGCGGCGAGCGCGCGGGCGTTCGCCTCGTCCAGGTGCAGGGTGTTCGCGGTCTTCAGCTGCCCCAGGGAGTCGAAGTCGCGGCCCTGCGCGACCCGCCGGCCGTCGACCGACTGCAACCGTGCGACCAGGGACGACGGGTCGGACGGGTCACCCGCCCGGCCGGTGGAGAAGGTGCCGGTCAGGTCCCAGTACTCGGCGGAGCGGAACGCCATGCGCTCGCGCTCCCGCTCGACCACGAGCCGGGTCGCGACCGACTGGACGCGGCCGGCCGACAGCCGCGGCATGACCTTCTTCCAGAGCACCGGCGAGACCTCGTAGCCGTAGAGGCGGTCGAGGATGCGCCGGGTCTCCTGGGCGTCGACCAGGCGCTGGTTGAGCTGGCGCGGGTTGGCGACGGCCTCGCGGATGGCGTCCTTGGTGATCTCGTGGAAGACCATGCGCTTGACCGGGATCTTCGGCTTGAGCACCTCCTGGAGGTGCCAGGCGATGGCCTCGCCCTCGCGGTCCTCATCGGTGGCGAGGAAGAGCTCGTCGGAGTCCTTCAGCAGATCCTTGAGCTTCTTGACCTGCGCCTTCTTGTCCGCGTTGATCACATAGATCGGCTGGAAGTCATGTTCTACGTCCACACCGAGGCGCCGGACCTCGCCGGTGTACTTCTCCGGGACCTCCGCGGCCCCGTTCGGAAGGTCGCGGATGTGCCCGACACTCGCTTCGACGACGTAGCCGGGGCCGAGGTAGCCCTTGATCGTCTTCGCCTTGGCAGGCGACTCGACGATGACGAGTCGGCGGCCGCCCTGTGCGGTCTCGCTGGTCGGGGACAACTTCGCTCTTCTCTCCGGTCGGCGCTGGATCTCCCCAGGCCTTGATTTTCCCGGGGTCGGGTCGTGCTGACGCTGCGGAGTGTGACGGTACATCCCGCCCCCGTGTCAAACGGGAAAAGCCCGCAACGGCCACTCGAACGGTAACCCGACTACCGCCCTTCCTGCCGCCCGGAGTGTCCACCAGCACTTTCGCGGCGATGCGGAGTGTGACGTCCCGGTTACCGGGACCGCGGCGCCGCGGCGGTCCTCACAGACGGGTGAAGCACCACGTCCCGACCGCCAGGGCCGCCACGGCGGTGCCGCCCGCGAGGGCCGCGGACGCCGTCCGGTTCACACCGGCGGCGACCGGCCGGCGATGCCGCACCCGGACCGTCGTCCAGAGCAGCAGCGCCGCTCCGAGCAGGGCGAACACCGACCCGGTGAAGATCGCCGGCCCCGTCTCCATCTACGTCCCCTCCCACCTTCCGGATACCCCGGACGGGGAGGCTGGCACGCGCGGACGACACCCGGGCCAACGCCCGGTGAACTCCGGGCGGACGGCCCGGCCGGCCGCGCACCGCGGTCACGCGCCGCGCGCCGCGGTCACGCACCGTGGCCGCGGCGGGTGTCCGACGTGACCGAAAAACAGTTCATTCGGCGGGCTCGAGAAATCCCTGTTCGACCAGGAGCCGGATCTGGGCGGGCGTGCGGTCGCGCAGCACCACCGGGTCCTCACCCATCAGCTGTGCGATGGCGTCGAGGATGCGGCCCGCGCTCAGCGTGCCGTCGCAGACGCCGGCGAAGCCCGCGCCCACGGTGTCCACGGCGGTGGCCCGGCGCATCCCGCGCTGCTGGCGCAGCACGACGTGCTCGGGGTCCTCGGCGCCGGGCAGCCCCACCTGCTCCTGCACGATCTCGCGCACCAGCCGGAAGTGCGCGTCCAGCAGTGCCGCGTCGTCGTGCTCCCGCAGGTAGTCGAGCCGGCGGAAGTGCGCCCGGACCGTGTCGCCGAGCGGCTGCTCGACCGGGTGCGGCCACTCCTCCACGGTGACCGAGGGCACGGCGGCCCCGGCCCTGCGCAGGGTGATCCAGCCGAAGCCCACGGCCCTGACCTTGCGCGCCTCGAACTCCTCCAGCCAGGCGTCGTAGCGCGCCTGGTACTCCGCCGGGTCGACACGGTGGTCTCCGGCGTCCCTGAGCCACAGCTCGGCGTACTGCGTGACGTCCTGCACCTCGCGCTGCACGATCCAGGCGTCGCAGCCGCGCGGCACCCACGACCTGACCCTGTCCTGCCAGTCCTCCCCCTCGACGTGCTGCCAGTTGGCGAGGAACTGGGCGAACCCGCCCTCGTTCAGCCGCGCTCCCGCCTGCTGGACGACCGTGCGGCACAGATCGTCCCCGCCCATGCCGCCGTCGCGGTAGGTGAGCCGGGCGCCGGGAGAGATCACGAAGGGCGGGTTCGACACGATCAGGTCGAACCTCTCGTCGTCGCGCAGCGGCTCGAACAGGGAGCCCTGCCGCAGGTCGGCGGCCGGGGCGCCGGACAGCGCGAGGGTGAGGGCGGTGATGTGCAGGGCGCGCGGGTTGACGTCCGTGGCCGTCACGCGGGTGGCGTGCCGGCCGGCGTGCAGCGCCTGGATGCCGGAGCCGGTGCCGAGGTCGAGCGCGGACGCCACGGGCGTGCGGACCGTGATCCCCGCCAGGGTGGTGGAGGCGCCGCCGACACCGAGGACGACGCCCTCCTCGCGGCTGCCGATCCCGCCCGCGCCGCCCACCGCGCAGCCCAGGTCGGACACGATGAACCAGTCCTCCCCGTCGAGTCCGCCGTACGGCCGTACGTCCACGGTCGCGGCGACCTCGTCCGCGCCGGCGCGCACCAGCCAGCCGGTCTCCAGGCACGCCTCGACGGGCAGGACGTCCGCCACGCGGGCGTGCGGCACGGGCTGCTGCAGCAGGAACAGCCGGACGAGCATCTCCAGCGGCGTGTCCCCGCGCGTGGCCCGCAGCGCGGGCACGGTCTCGCTGCGGGCCAGCGCCGCGTAGGCGGGCGCGCCGAGCAGGTCGAGCAGTCCGTCGGCGGTGAAGGCGGCGCCGAGCAGGGCGTCGCGGAGCCGGGCGGCGACGTCGGGGCGGTCGGCGGCGGGCAGGGCGGGCAGGCGGGAGTCACTCACGCCCACCATTGTGTCGGCTCGCACGGACATCGCACGCGCGCGTGCGGCGCCCCTCGCGGCCGTCCCGGGTCACGGCCGGGCGTTTTCCGGGCGGCCGGCGGTGCCGGGCAGTCGGCGGGTCCGGGCGGCCGGCGGGCCCGGGGCCTCGCGGGCCCGGACGTACGGCGCCTCGCGGGCCCGGAGGTTACGGCGTCCCGGCGCCCGCGGGTCCAAGGCCGCGCGGGCCCGGACGTACGGCGTGCCGGGCGCCCGCGGGTACGGCCCCGGGCGCCCGGGTCAGCCGTTGGTCGCCGGGGCGCTCGCCGAGGACGCGGCGGACTTGCAGCTCGGCTGCCGGGCCATCGCCTTGCCGACGTCGCCCTCCTCGAGGTTCTTCAGGGCGTCGCTGCCGGTCCTGCTCAGCTTGTCCAGCTGGGTGGCGATCTCCTTCAGACCGTCGGCGAACTTCGCCTGGTCCTTGGTGTTCAGCTTGTCCACCTGCTGCTTCAGGGAGACGTAGGAGGCGCTGAGCGCGTTGAGCTCCTTGACGGCGTCCTGCTGCTTCTTGCGGCCGTTGTCGACGTCGGGGGCGCCGGCCCGGTTCACCGCGGCGCCGATCGCCTTGTAGGCGTCGGCCATGTCCTGGAAGGCCTGTGCGTCGGTCTTCTGCACGGTCTTCGTCGGGCTGTTGTCGGAGGTCTCCTTCTGGATCGCGGCGCTGGCGGCCTCGATCTTCTTCGCCTGCGGCTGCACCGCGTCGCACACCTGCTTGGCCCAGGAGTTCAGCGCGTCGTTCTTGTCGTCGCCGCCGTTGCTGCTGCATCCCGTCAGTGCCAGTACCAGTACCGCACCGCCGGACAGCGCGGCCGCGAGCTTCTTGTTCACCGGTTTGGTCCCTTCCATGGCTCTCGGCCCCGGAACATACACGCCGTATGGGCGACAACCGGGAGTCGGACGCCCGGTACGACCCGTCTTGCAGCCATTTGCACCAAGCGAGAGAAGGCTCACGGGGACGGCGCGTCCGCGCAGACGGCGGGCGGGCGACGCGTGGTGCGCGCCGCCCGCCCGCCGCTCGAACCGGGCCGGAACGAAACCGCCTACGACACCACCGCGGGATCGGCCGGCTTGGACACCCGCTCGGCGTCGTCCTCGTCACCCACGGCGATTCCGCGCCGCTTGGAGACGTAGACCGCGCCGACGATGACGATCAGCGCGAGGACCGCGATGCCGATCCGTACGCCGAGGTTCTTGTCGTCGCCGTAGCTGAACTTGATGACCGCGGGCGCGATCAGCAGCGACACCAGGTTCATCACCTTCAGCAGCGGGTTGATCGCGGGACCGGCGGTGTCCTTGAAGGGATCGCCGACCGTGTCGCCGATGACGGTGGCGGAGTGGGCCTCGCTGCCCTTGCCGCCGTGGTGGCCGTCCTCGACGAGTTTCTTGGCGTTGTCCCAGGCGCCGCCGGAGTTGGCGAGGAACACCGCCATCAGCGTGCCCGCGCCGATGGCGCCCGCGAGGTAGGAGCCGAGCGCGCCGACGCCGAGCGTGAAGCCGATGAAGATCGGCGCCATCACGGCGAGCAGTCCCGGGGTGGCCAGTTCGCGCAGGGCGTCCTTGGTGCAGATGTCGACGACCTTGCCGTACTCGGGCTTCTCGCTGAAGTCCATGATCCCGGGCTTCTCGCGGAACTGCCGTCGCACCTCGAACACCACCGCACCCGCCGACCGCGACACCGCGTTGATCGCCAGCCCCGAGAAGAGGAAGACGACCGCCGCGCCGGCGATGAGCCCGACGAGGTTGTTGGGCTGCGAGATGTCCATCATCAGGCTCAGCGGAGCGCCCGCCCCGGAGAGTCTCTCGCCCACGTCCTGCGCCCCGGTGGTGATCGCGTCGCGGTAGGACCCGAACAGCGCCGAGGCCGCCAGGACGGCGGTGGCGATGGCGATGCCCTTGGTGATGGCCTTGGTGGTGTTGCCCACCGCGTCCAGGTTGGTGAGCACCTGCGCCCCGGCGCCCTCGACGTCGCCGGACATCTCCGCGATGCCCTGCGCGTTGTCGGAGACCGGGCCGAAGGTGTCCATGGCGACGATCACGCCGACCGTGGTGAGCAGGCCGGTGCCGGCCAGCGCCACCGCGAACAGCGCCAGCATGATCGACGTACCGCCGAGCAGGAACGCCCCGTAGACGCCGAGGCCGATCAGCAGGGCGGTGTAGACGGCCGACTCCAGGCCGACGGAGATGCCGGCGAGGACGACGGTGGCCGGGCCGGTGAGGGAGGTCTTGCCGATGTCCCGGACGGGACGCCGGCTGGTCTCGGTGAAGTAGCCGGTCAGCTGCTGGATCACGGCGGCCAGCAGGATGCCGATGGCCACGGCGACCAGCGCCAGGACGCGCGGATCGCCGTCCTTGCCGCTGATGGCCGCGTCGCCGACACCGGTCAGATCGGAGTACCTGGACGGGAGATAGGTGTAGACGGCCACCGCGACCAGCGCGAGCGAGATCACCGCGGAGATGAAGAAGCCGCGGTTGATCGCGGACATGCCGCTGCGGTCGGCCCGGCGCGGTGCCACCGCGAAGATGCCGATCATGGCCGTGATCACGCCGATCGCCGGCACCAGCAGCGGGAAGGCGAGCCCGTCGTTGCCGAAGGCCGCCTTGCCGAGGATCAGCGCGGCGACCAGCGTGACGGCGTACGACTCGAAGAGGTCCGCCGCCATACCGGCGCAGTCGCCGACGTTGTCGCCCACGTTGTCGGCGATGGTCGCGGCATTGCGCGGATCGTCCTCCGGAATGCCCTGCTCGACCTTGCCGACCAGGTCGGCGCCGACGTCGGCGGCCTTGGTGAAGATGCCGCCGCCGACCCGCATGAACATCGCGATGAGCGCCGCGCCGAGGCCGAAGCCCTCGAGCACCTTCGGCGCGTCGGCCGCGTACACCAGCACCACACAGGAGGCGCCCAGCAGGCCGAGCCCCACCGTGAACATGCCGACGACGCCGCCCGTGCGGAATGCGATCTTCATGGCTTTGTGCGAGACGGCGGTGAGATCCTTTTCGGGCTCGCCTTCCGCCGGAGTCGCCTCCCGGGCCGCCGCGGCGACACGCACGTTGGTGCGTACGGCGAGCCACATGCCGATATAACCGGTGGCGGCCGAGAAGGCGGCGCCGATCAGGAAGAACACCGACCGTCCGGCGCGCTGATTCCAGTCGTCCGCGGGCAGCAGCATGAGCAGGAAGAACACCACGACGGCGAAAACGCCGAGGGTGCGCAGCTGACGGCCCAGATAGGCCTTGGCGCCTTCCTGCACCGCTTCCGCGATCTTCTTCATGCTGTCGGTGCCCTCGCCCGCCGCGAGCACCTGGCGCACCAGGACGCCGGCGACCACGAGCGCGGCCAGCGCGACGACCGCGATCACCGCCACGATGATGCGATTGTCGTCGGTGAGCACCGCGGCTGCGAGGGTTGTGGGTTGGCCCAACTGATGAGGGGTAGAAAGCCCCGCCATTCGTCCTCCTTGACGCTTGGGCTGAGCTCAAGATGTGGACGGATTGTAGGTACCGGAACACGATCAAAACAGTGCGCGGTAAAGGGAATCGGCCTTCACATGCTCCTCAGCAAATGATCGGCCTGCCCTCACGGAACCCGAAAGCGGTAATGCCCCTGAAGCATTGACGCTTGATCCATTATCGGCCTATTGATCGTGAAGGAATTCACGAAATCGCTGTACGCCTACTGTATGCCTGGTCGCCGTCATACCGACATGCCGAAGGCCCCCCTTCGGCGGGGCCCTTCGGTAGTGGCGCCGGGACCGGAGGCGGCCCCGCGGCCGAACGGGCGGCGCGCCGCCGGCGAACGAACGGTTCGCAGCGCGAACGGACGACGTGCGTTCACTTCGCGCGGGAACGGACTGCGGACGGGCGGCCCGGACCGGGACAGGGGATCACAACGGGGACAGACGGGGCGGTGCCGGAGGCGACCCCGACTCGGCCGAGCGGTCGGCGGGTGGGTGGTCCCGGGCGGTCCGCGGGTGGGTGGTCCCGGGCGGTCCGGACGGCGGGTCCCGGGCGGCGGCCCGAGCTCGGACAGGGCGGGCGGTCCGGGCTCGGCCGAACGGGTGCGCCGTCCCG
The DNA here is from genome assembly GCF_044903565.1 of Streptomyces sp. NPDC004065. Taxonomy (NCBI): domain Bacteria; kingdom Bacillati; phylum Actinomycetota; class Actinomycetes; order Kitasatosporales; family Streptomycetaceae; genus Streptomyces; species Streptomyces sp. NPDC004065. Next base: position 113,845 of record NZ_JBJDQT010000005.1, read on the forward strand.
GTCAGGCGGACGGCCCGAGCGGGCGGTCCGGACGGTCGGAGCCCGGACAGGCGGGCGGTCCGGGCGCGTTGGGCGGGTGGGCCGCTCGGGTCAGGTGAGTTCCGCGGGCGGCGGTGTGGTCGGCCAGGTCATCCTGATGGACCCGCCGTGCTCGCCGGCCGAGACCTGCACGTCGTCGACGAGGCCGCTGATGACCGCGAGGCCCATCTCGTCCTCCTCGGCCTCGTCCGCGGCCCCCGGGGCGCCCCCGGCGGCGTGCGACGCGTGCCGCGCCTCGTCGCCGACCTCGATGGAGAACTGTTTCTCCTCCTCGATCAACAGCACCTTCACCGGTGCCACGATCCCGCTGTTCTGGTGCAGCCCGACGGCACGGCTGCAGGCCTCACCGACGGCGAGCCGCACCTCGTCGAGGGCGGCCTCGTCCACTCCGGCCCTGCGCGCCACCGCTGCCGCCACCAGACGGGCGGTCCTGACGTGTTCGGGCAGCGCGCTGAAGCGGAGTTCGACGGTGGCCATGCATCCCCCTCTGAGCTACGGGCGTGCTACGCGAGGGGCCGGGCCGCACTCGGGCCCGGTCCCCCGCGGATACTTCCTCCACCCCGGGCCGCCGGCCCGGGACCGGCGGTCAGTCGGTGGCCGCCACCGCTTCCTCGACCGAGCTGTGAATGGGGAACACCTTGGTCAGGCCGGTGATGCGGAAGATCTTGAGAATGCGCTCCTGGTTGCAGACCAGGCGCAGCGAGCCCTCATGGGCACGCACTCGCTTCAGACCACCGACCAGCACGCCGAGCCCGGTGGAGTCGAGGAAGTCCACGCCCTCCATGTCAACGACGAGGTGGAAATTCCCGTCGTTCACCAGCTCGACCAGCTGCTCGCGCAGCTTGGGCGCGGTATATACGTCGATTTCGCCACCGACCTCGACGACCGTACGATCGCCGACGGTACGGGTCGACAGGGACAGGTCCACGGATCCTCCAGCACCTTGCTATCGAGCGGTCGCCCCTCGGGCACCTCGGCTTGAAGCCCCCGGGACGGTTCGCCAGCCGCGATGGCATTCAATCACTTACCGGCAGGCGTGCACGACGCCTTGGCTCCATTGTCCGTCACGCCGGTGACACACTCGGTGCCGATGGCCAAGAATCACCGATCCGATCGATCCCCGACGGACCCCGCAACCCGCCTGACACCGGGCGCGGTTCTGGACCGGCTCGCCTCCGGGCCGAGCCGGGCTGCGCGCATCACTCATACGGAGCACTTGCCCCCGCGGGCGGGTCGCCATGCCGTCTGGCCCGACCGGATTCGGCCGGAGGTCATCGCGGCCGTCCAGAGCTGCGGAATCGCACACCCGTGGGCCCACCAGGCACGCGCCGCGGAGCACGCCCTCGACGGCGAGAGCGTGGTCGTGGCCACCGGCACCGCCTCGGGCAAGTCGCTCGCCTATCTCGTCCCGGTGCTCTCCACCCTCCTGGACGGCGCCGAGGCCGCCAACGGCCGCGGCGCCACCGCCCTCTACCTGGCCCCCACCAAGGCACTGGCGGCCGACCAGTGCCGCGCCGTGCGGGAGCTGGCCCGGCCCCTGGGCAACGCCGTGCGCCCGGCCGTGTACGACGGCGACACCCCGGTCGAGGAACGGGAGTGGATCCGCCAGTACGCCAACTACGTCCTGACCAACCCCGACATGCTGCACCGCGGGATCCTGCCCTCCCACCCGCGCTGGTCCTCCTTCCTGCGATCCCTGAAGTACGTGGTGATCGACGAGTGCCACACCTACCGGGGGGTCTTCGGCTCGCACGTCGCCCAGGTGCTGCGGCGCCTGCGCCGCCTGTGCGCGCGGTACGGCGCCTCCCCGGTCTTCCTGCTGGCCTCCGCGACCGCGGCGGAGCCGGCGGTGGCCGCCCGGCGGCTCACCGGCCTGCGCGTGGTCGAGGTGGCCGACGACGCCTCACCCCGCGGTGAACTGGTGTTCGCCCTGTGGGAGCCCCCGCTCACCGAACTGCGGGGCGAGAAGGGCGCCCCGGTCCGCCGCACGGCCACCGCCGAGACCGCGGACCTGCTGACCGACCTCACCCTGCAGGGCGTCCGCTCGGTCGCCTTCGTGCGCTCCCGGCGCGGCGCCGAGCTGATCTCGGTGATCGCCCAGGAGCGGCTGGCGGAGATCGATCGTCCGCTGGCCGGGCGTGTCGCGGCCTACCGGGGCGGCTACCTCCCCGAGGAGCGCCGCGCCCTGGAACGCGCCCTGCACTCCGGCGAACTGCTCGGTCTGGCCGCCACGACCGCGCTGGAGCTGGGGGTCGACGTCTCCGGTCTGGACGCCGTGGTGATCGCCGGGTATCCGGGGACCCGCGCCTCGCTGTGGCAGCAGGCGGGCCGGGCGGGCCGGGCCGGCCAGGGGGCGCTGGCGGTGCTGGTCGCCCGGGACGACCCGCTGGACACCTTCCTCGTGCACCATCCGGAGGCGCTGTTCGACCAGCCGGTGGAATCCACGGTCCTCGACCCCGACAACCCTTACGTCCTGGCCCCGCACCTGTGCGCCGCCGCCGCCGAGCTGCCGCTCACCGACGAGGACCTGGACCTGTTCGGCCCCACCGGGCGGGAGCTGCTGCCGCAGCTGGAGGCCGCGAAGCTGCTGCGCCGCAGGACCAGGGCCTGGCACTGGACGCGCCGGGAGCGGGCCGCGGACCTGGCCGACATCCGCGGCGCGGGCGGACGGCCGGTGCAGATCGTCGAGGCCGGCACCGGCCGGCTGCTCGGCACGGTCGACGAGGCCGCCGCGCACACCACGGTGCACGAGGGCGCCGTCCACCTGCACCAGGGCCGCACGTACCTGGTGCGCTCCCTGGATCTCGCGGACTCGGTGGCCCTGGTCGAGCGGGCCGATCCGCCGTACACGACGGTCGCCCGGGACACGACGTCGATCTCCGTCCTGGAGACGGACGTCGAGGTGCCCTGGGGCGCGGGCCGCCTGTGCTACGGCTCGGTCGAGGTCACCAACCAGGTGGTCTCCTTCCTGCGCAGGCGGGTCATCACCGGTGAAGTGCTGGGCGAGTCGAAGCTCGACCTCCCTCCTCGTACGCTGCGCACCCGCGCGGTGTGGTGGACGGTCACCGAGGACCAGCTCGACGAGGCGCGGATCGCCCCGGAGATCCTCGGGGGCGCGCTGCACGCCGCCGAGCACGCCTCCATCGGCATGCTGCCGCTGTTCGCCACCTGCGACCGCTGGGACATCGGCGGCGTCTCCGTGCCGCTGCACCCGGACACGCTGCTGCCCACGGTCTTCGTCTACGACGGCCACCCCGGCGGAGCGGGCTTCGCCGAGCGCGCCTTCCACACCGCCCGGGCCTGGCTCACCGCCACCCGCGAGGCCATCGCGTCCTGCGAGTGCGACGCCGGCTGCCCCTCCTGCATCCAGTCCCCCAAGTGCGGCAACGGCAACGACCCGCTGCACAAGCGCGGCGCCGTGCGGCTGCTGACGGTGCTGGTGAAGGGCGCACCGGAAGTACCGGAGGAACCCGAGAAGCCCGAAGAATCCGAGGAACGGCAGAAACGGCAGGAATCCCAGGACCGCCAGGAAAAGGACACCGGCGCTTAGCCCACGCGGGTGACGGCGGGCCCGCTCGGCTCAGCGAGCCGGCGGACTCTGCGCCCCGGAAGGACCAGGCGGACCCAGTGGTCCCGGCCGGTCCGGTGGACCCAGTGGTCCCGGCCGGTCCGGCGGGCCCGGCGGGCCCGCTCTCGCCCGCACGCGGGCCGTGAACGGTCCGCGTTCCGACAGCGCCGTGACGTCGGAGGTGTCGCCCACGATCACGCACCGGACGAGCGTGCCGCCCTGGGCCCGCGCCACCCGGTCCGCGCGGGCGCAGGCCGCCGTGCCGCCCTCCGCCCAGTGGCCGGCCGCCGCCAGCGCCGCCAGGTCGGCGGCCCCGGCCGCCCGGTGCCGGGTGACCACGGCCTGCCCGAGGGCGAGACCGGCACCGAACACCACGCAGAGCAGCGCGACCGCCCCCACGCTCCACACGGTGGCCGACCCACGGTCGCGCTCGGCCGGCGGAAGGAGCGGGAACCGGCCCCGGCACAGAAGCCGGCACCGGCGCAGCACACGTCTCATCGTCCCGCCTCCCGCCCGGCCCCCGGCACCGCCGTCTGCTCGGCCTCCGCCACGGCCTCCTCCCTCAGCTCGAAGGGCAGCGCGCCCATCCCCGGCGGGTCGGCCACGACGACCACCCGGACCTGGTCGCCCTCCCGGGCCACGGTCACCCTCGCGCCGCGCGGCGCCACGCCCCGGGCCAGCGCGGTGACCGCCCCGTCCGGGTCCTGGCGGGCGGCCGCCCGGGCGCCCGCCCGTGCCGCGTCCACGCACTCGATCTGCGCGAGGACCACCAGCAGCCCCCACACCAGGGCGGTGACCACCAGCACCAGCACGGGCAGGACCATCGCGGCCTCCGCCGTCACGAACCCCCGGTCACCGCACCGCCCGCCCCGGCGTTCACGTCCGCGCACTGAGCGCCCGCCTCACGATGTTCTGCAGCTCCGTCCTGACCTGCCCGCTCGTCACCACCTCGTAGAGCAGCACCGCGAAGGCCACCGCCGCGATGATCCCCATCGCGTACTCGGAGGTGACCATCCCCGCGTCCCGCCGCATCCGGCCCACCAGGGCACACAGCCGTGCCCGTGCCTTTCCGTACATCTCAACCCCCGTGAGTTCCTGGTTGGTTGGTCGTCGTCCGCGAGCGCGCTCGTCGCCGCCCGCCGCTCGGTGCCGTACTCGCCGCCCTCTCAGCCACCACCTCCGCTCAGCAGCCCGCCCGCGAGTCCGATCAGCACGGGCAGCACGCCGACCGCGACGAAGGCGGGCAGGAAGCACAACCCGACCGGCGCGCTGACCAGCACGGCCGCCCTGCGGGCCCGGGCGGTGGCGGCACGCGCCCGGTCGGCGCGCACGTCCGCGGCGAGCCGGGCGGCCGGCCCGGCGGCGGGCAGACCGGACTCGTCGGCCCGGTCCAGCAGGCGGGCCAGCGCACCGGCTCCCGGTATCGCGGCGAGCCCCCGCCAGGCGTCGGACGGTTCACCGCCGAGCCGTACCTCGGCGGCTCCGCGCGCCAGCCCCTGTCCGACGGGCCCGCCCAGCGCCTCGCCGACGGCCTGGGCCGCGATCACCGGACCGGCTCCGGCCGCGATGCAGGCGGCCACGAGATCGGCGGCGAGCGGGAGTTGGCGGGCGGCCTCGGCCTCGTCGAACCCCTCGGCGGGCCGTACCGCAGCCCGGCACCGCTCCCACCACCACAGCCCCGCCGCGCCCGCCGTCCCGGCCAGCGCCCCGGTGGCTCCGCCCACCACGACCCACCCCGCGAGCGCGACCACGGCCGGCACCGGCAGCTTCCGAACGGCGGTGGATGCGGTCGACCACCGCCCCAACCACCGGCGTTCGGCCGCCGGCGGCGCTTCGGCGCCCAGCAGCGAGGCCGTCCGCCGTCGCGCCGCGCGCCCGCGGCGCACCGACACCGACCACCGCACCAACGGCACCACGATCAGGAGCAGGAGCACCAGGAGCGCCGCTGCTCCCTCTACCGTCCCCAGCCTGTGGACGACTTCGGCACTCATGCCGACTCCGCCCGTCGCACGATGCGCAGGGCCCACCACAGCCCCGCGGCCTCCAGCGCCCCTCCGACCAGCAGACAGCCCAGGCCCGCCGTGGTGTGCAGCAGCACGCGCAGGGGGTCGGCGCCCATGGCGGTGCCCAGCAGCAGGCCCAGGGCCGGCAGGCCGGCGAGCATCAGCGCGGTGGCGCGGGCGCCCGCCAGCTGGGCGCGCAGTTCGGCCCGTTGGTCGCGTTCGGCGCGCAACGCGCCTTCGAGGCGGTCCAGTCCGGCGGTCAGGCCCGCGCCCTGGTCCACGGCCACCCGCCAGCAGGCGGCGAGTCCCCGCAGTCCCTCGGCTCCCGGCTGCCGCGCCGCCGCGGCCAGCGCGCCGGGCACGTCCCCGCCGAAGCGGGCCGCGGCGAGCACCGCCGCCTGGGCGTCCCCCAGGCCACCGGAGTCCCGCGCGGCGCGCAGCAGCGCCTCGGCGGGCTGCCGCCCGGCCCGCACCTCCCCGGTGAGCGCCCCGCACAGGGCGATCACCGCGTCCGCGCGCCGCTCCCGTGCCCGGCGGGCGGCCCGGGCCAGCCGGGTCCGCCGCAGCAGCGGCACCGCGGCCGCCCCCGCGGCGACCGGCAGCACGGAGGCGCCGAGCACCGCCAGCACCAGCCCCGCGGCCGGCGCCCACCACTCGGGCCGCAATCGCCGCCGCAGGCGGGCCAGTTCGCTCAGCGTCCACACCCGTGCCGGTGGCCCGGTAGCCACCGCGGCGCCGCCCGCGAACAGCAGCCGGGCCCGGCGCGCTCCCGGGCGCCGTCCGCCGAACAGCCACACCGCCGCCCCGGCGCACAGGACGGCCACCGCCGTCGGCACCGGGTCCGCCTCCGGCCCCGGCCAGGCACCGCCCGCGGACCGCACCCCCAGGGCCACCGCGGTCAAGGACGACTCATACGACATCTCCACCCCTCCCCCGAGCGACATCTCCGCCCCCTCCCGAAGCCGCCCCGGGGTCGAGCAGCCCCCGCAGCCGCTCCCACCCGGGCTCCCGGACGAACGCCCGGCTGCCCCAGCGCAGCGCGGGCACCGTCCGCACCAGACCGGACGCGTCCCGCTCCAGCACCCGCACCTCGGCGATCCGGCGCCGCCCGGCGCGGTCCCGCACCAGGTGCAGCACCACCGACAGCGCGGCCGCCAACTGGCTGTGCAGCGCGGCCCGGTCCAGCCCGGCCGCCGTGCCGAGCGCCTCCAGCCGGGCGGGCACGTCCGCGGCGGCGTTCGCGTGCACGGTGCCGCAGCCGCCGTCATGGCCGGTGTTCAGCGCGGCCAGCAGATGGACGACCTCGCCTCCGCGGACCTCGCCGACGACCAGCCGGTCCGGCCGCATGCGCAGCGCCTGCCGCACCAGGTCCTCGAGCGTGACCAGGCCCGCGCCCTCCTGGTTGGGGGGCCTGGTCTCCAGCCGGACGACGTGGGGGTGGTCGGGCCGCAGTTCCGCGGAGTCCTCGGCGAGCACGATCCGTTCGCCCGGGCCGACCAGTCCGAGCAGCGCGCTCAGCAGGGTGGTCTTGCCGCTGCCGGTGCCGCCGCTGATCAGGAAGGACAGCCGCGCCGCCATCAGGGCCCGCAGCACGCCGTCGCCGCCGGGCGGGACCGTGCCGGCGGCCACCAGCTCCCCGAGGGTGAAGGCACGCGGCCGTACGACGCGCAGGGACAGGCAGGTGCAGCCGACGGCGACCGGGGGCAGCACCGCGTGCAGCCGGGTGCCGTCCGGCAGCCGGGCGTCGACCCAGGGCCGGGCGTCGTCGAGCCGGCGTCCGGCCACGGCGGCCAGACGCTGCGCGAGGCGCCGTACGGACGCCGCGTCGGGAAAGGACACACCGGCCCGTTCCAGTCCGCCGCCGCGGTCCACCCACACCCGGTCGGGGGCACAGACCAGGACGTCGGTGACCGAGGGGTCGGCGAGCAGCGGCTCCAGCGGCCCGCTGCCGATCAGCTCGGACCGCAACTGCTCGGCCGCTCCGAGCACTTCCGCGTCCCCCAGCACCCGCCCCTGCTCGCGCAGCGCCTGCGCCACGCGCGCGGGCGTCGGCTCGGCGCCGCTCTCGGCAAGCCGGCGCCGCACACCGGCCAGCAGCTCCCCGGGCAGCGCGGGACCGGCCGGCACAGCACCGGACAGCGAGGCACCGGACAGCGTGCGACCGGGCGGCACGGAACCGGCCGGCGAGGCACCAGGCAGCACAGGACCGGGCGGCGACGCACCGGTCAGCACGGCACCGCCAGCGGGCCACCGGCCGCCCCGCACGCCGGGCACGGCGGGCGCAGCGGGCCCGGCGGACGCAGCGGGCACGGCGGACGCACCGGGCACGGCGGACGCACCGGGCGCAGCGGGCACGGCGGGCGCAGCGGGCCCGGCGGACGCACCGGGCACGGCGGACGCACCGGGCACGGCGGACGCACCGGGCCGCCGGAGAGACGGCCGCCGCTCCTGCGCCGCCCTCACGCGGCACCCGCCTCGAGCAGGGCCCGCTCCCAGAAGGCCGTGCAGAAGCGGGCCAGCGGCGACCGCGCGGCGGCGCCGGGCGGCTTCCCGCTCTCGCCGGCCCGCAGCCCGGACTCCACCGGGACCTCGCCGGCCAGCGGCAGTCCGAGCAGCCGGGCCACCTCGCGGTCGTCGAGGCCGGGCGCGTACGGCCCCCGTACCGCCACGCGCAGGTCGCGCAGCACCATGCCCACCGCGGACGCGACCCGCTTGGCCGCGGCGACCGCGCGCAGCTCGGCGGGGACCACGAGCAGCCCGAGGTCGAGCTGGGCGAGGATCTCGGCGACTCCTTCGTCGACCCGGCGGGGCAGGTCGACGACCACCGCGCCACCGCCCCGGCGGGCGGCGGCCAGCACCGCCCGGACCGCCTGGGGCGGGACGGCCACGCAGTCGCCGCGGTCCCAGCTGAGCACCCGCAGCGCGTGCAGCTCGGGCAGCGACTCCTCCAGCGCGCCCCCGCCGACCCGGCCGCGCGAGGCGGCGAACGCGGGCCAGCGCAGCCCCTCGGCCGCCTCCCCGCCGAGCAGCACGTCGAGCCCGCCGCCCAGCGGATCGGCGTCCACGAGCAGGGTGCGCAGGCCCTCCCGCGCGGCGGTGACGGCGAGCGCGCAGGCCAGTGTGGACGCTCCCGCTCCGCCCCGGCCGCCGATGACGCCCACGGTGAGCGCGGGCCGGCCGGCGCCCTCGGCGACGTCGGCGATGCGGTCGACGAGCCACTGCTCCCCGTCGGGCAGCATCAGCACGTGGTCGGCTCCGATCTCGACGGCGCGCCGCCAGACGCCCGGGTCGTCCTGGTCGCGGCCGACCAGCACCACTCCGCGCCGGCGCGCCGCGCCCCGCACGCGCCGTGCGGCGTCGTCGCCCACCAGCACCAGCGGCGCGGCCTCCCAGCCGCCCGTGCGCTCGGGCACCCCGTGGTGGACCTCGGGCGTCGCACCGGCCGCCGCGCACAGGCGCAGCAGGTCGTCGAGGAGCTCGGTGTCCTCGGTGACGATGAGCGGTCCGCCGGGCCGTCCGACGGCTCCGGACGGCGGATCGTGTGTGACGGTTCGGGACACGGGCCCGTCCCCCTTCGCAGCATGTGCCGCGCGGCCCTCACGGGCCCCGCGAACCCCGGACAGGTGAGAACCGGCGAGCGGTCCCCCTAGGGCGGCCGATACGAACCGGCCATACGCGCCCGCAAACGGGAACCGGCCATGAACTCGCCCGGAACTCGCCGCGAGCGGTGCGCGCAGGAATCACGGTGCGGCGATCCGGGAAATCATGTGGATCTTGGTCCAAAACTGTGGACAACTCGGTGGATGTGAATATCGCCTTCACCCAAACCGGCGACCTCTGTACTGGTTTCCCGTGCGACTTCCCCAGCGCAGTCCCACGACTACGGACCGTGACGGATCATGATGTCGCAGGTCGGGGAGGTGCGACGGGGGGAGGTGGGGCCGGCGGTGGCCTGCCGAGGCGCGAAAACCCGTCCGGACATGCGACGACCCCCGCCGGGGGGGAGAGCGGGGGTCGTCTCCACGGCCGACTCGGGGGGGGAGGAGTCGGACCGGGTTAGCACGGTCGCGAACGATCCGTGACTTCCATGGTGTACCCGAGAGCCCTCTCAGGCAAACCCACGCGCCCACCTTACGCCGAATGGGCTGCCCCTATGCTCAGGGGCGTGGAAAACCACTCCTTGCCCCGCACAGCGGCCTTCTTTGATCTGGACAAGACGGTCATTGCGAAGTCGAGCACGCTCACCTTCAGCAAGTCGTTCTACCAAGGCGGTCTGATCAACCGCAGGGCCGTCTTGCGTACCGCGTACGCCCAGTTCGTCTTCCTCGCCGGCGGCGCCGACCACGACCAGATGGAGCGGATGCGCCAGTACCTGTCCGCGCTGTGCCGCGGCTGGAACGTGCGGCAGGTCAAGGAGATCGTGGCCGAGACGCTGCACGACCTGATCGACCCGATCATCTACGACGAGGCCGCGTCCCTCATCGAACAGCACCACCGGGCCGGACGCGACGTGGTCATCGTGTCCACGTCGGGCGCGGAGGTGGTCGAGCCGATCGGCGCGCTGCTGGGCGCCGACCGCGTGGTGGCCACCCGGATGGTGGTGGGCGAGGACGGCTGCTTCACCGGCGAGATCGAGTACTACGCGTACGGCCCCACGAAGGCGCAGGCGATCCGGGAGCTGGCCGAGTCCGAGGGGTACGACCTCGACCGCTGCTACGCCTACAGCGACTCGGTCACCGACCTGCCGATGCTGGAGTCCGTCGGGCACCCGCACGCCGTCAACGCCGACCGGGCCCTGCGCAGGGAGGCCGTCGCGCGCGGGTGGCCGGTCCTCGACTTCCACCGGCCGGTACGGCTCAAGCAGCGGCTGCCCGCGTTCTCCGTGCCGCCCCGTCCGGCCCTGGTGGCGGCCGCGGCCATAGGAGCGGCGGCGGCGACCGCGGGACTCGTCTGGTACGCGAGCCGGCGCCGGAACGCGGTCGCCTGAACCGCGGCCCCCGGCAGGGGGCCGGTTTCCTGGGTAACGAGTAATGGGCACGGCATTCGGCCGCACGGCGAATCACGTCCGTTTGGCTCCTGTTTGCGCCCAAAAGTAAAGAAGCGTGGGCAGGGCTTCCGCTTGCTCCCGGCTTGCAGTACAAAGGACTTAACGGCCCGCGAGACCGAAGGACATCCGAGAGGATCACCTTCAAAGCGCATTTGGCCCCACGGACCGAGCATGAACACCGGGCACCCACGCGACGTCGACCCGTCGATTACGGGCCAGCCGCACCAGGTGACGGGCGAAGTTCCCGACCTGATGGGCGACATATCGAGGACGCTTGGTAACTCGGTGGTCATGCCAGCGGCGGTACGAGTCCTCGTACCGCCGCATTTTCGCGCCCGCCTCGCCCGCCCGCACGGGACCGCCTGGGCCCCCCGGCCCGCCGAGACCGCCGGACCGCCGGACTGCCGGGACTGCCGCCCCCCTGGGCCGGTCAGGCCGCGCCGCGCTGGAGCGCCTCGCACACCGCCGTCGACTCGCGCGCACCGAGCTCGATCGCCCTGCCGCAGTGGGCGATCCAGGCGGCCATGCCCTCCGGGGTGCCGGAGAGATACCCGTCGAAGGCCGCGAGGTAGGCCGCGCGCCCCAGTTCCGCGTGTCCCACCTCGGCCGGGCAGACCGCCTTGGGGTCCAGTCCGCTGCCGACCAGGACGATGCGCTCGGCGGTCCGCGCCACGAGCCCGTTGTGCGAGACGAAGGGACGCAGCGCCAGCAGCTCCCCGTGCACCACGGCCGCCGTCACCAGGGCGGGCGCGGAGCCACCCGCGATGATCAGCTCCGACAGGCCCTCCAGGCGCCCGGAGACCTCCCCCGCGTCCGGCAGCGCGGACTCGACCAGCGGCTCGTCGACGGCCTCGTCCCGCCGGCGCGGCCGTCCGACGGCGTCGTCCTTGCTCGCCGCGGCCACCAGGTGCAGCCGGGCCAGGACGCGCAGCGGCGACTGGCGCCAGATGGACAGCAGCTGGCCGGCCTCGGCCGTCAGCCTCAGTGCCGCACCCATCACGCGTGCCTCGTCGTCGCCGCTGAAGTCGGTGCGCCGGCGCACCTCCTCCAGGGCCCAGTCCGCGCCGGACAGGGCCGCGGAACCGCGGGCGCCGCGCAGCGCCGCCTCGGAGGTGATCTCGTTGCTCCGGCGCCGCATGACCCGGTGCCCGTAGACCCGGTCCACGGCCTTGCGCACGGACTCCACGGACTCGGCCACCCCGGGCAGCGAGCCCAGGGCGGCGAGGGGGTCCGCCCGGTCCGGGCCCGGACGGGAGCTGGCGGGAGGATCGGCGGGCGCGCCTGTCGTACTCATGAGTACGACATTACGCACCCGGGCGCCGCCCCCACGAAGGAGTGGTCTTCTTCACGCACCCATGCCACTGACCGCAGCCATTCCACTACGCTTGGTGAACATGAAAATTGCTTTCGTCGGGAAGGGCGGCAGCGGCAAGACCACTCTGTCCTCCCTGTTCGTGCGCCACCTGGCGGCCTCCGGGGCCCCCGTCGTGGCCGTCGACGCCGACATCAACCAGCACCTGGGGGCGGCCCTGGGCCTGGAGGAGGCCGAGGCCGCCGCGCTGCCCGCGATGGGCGACCACCTGCCGATGATCAAGGACCTGCTGCGCGGCACCAACCCGCGCATCGCGTCCGCCGAGACGATGATCAAGACGACCCCGCCCGGCGAGGGATCGCGCCTGCTGCGCGTGCGGGAGGACAACCCGCTCTACGACGCCTGCGCGCACCCGGTGGAACTCGACGGCGGCACCGTCCGCCTGATGGTCACCGGCCCCTTCACGGACGCCGATCTGGGGGTCGCCTGCTACCACTCCAAGACGGGCGCGGTCGAGCTGTTCCTGAACCACCTCGTGGACGGCCGCGACGAGTACGTCGTGGTCGACATGACGGCGGGCTCGGACTCCTTCGCCTCCGGCATGTTCACCCGCTTCGACATCACGTTCCTCGTCGCCGAGCCGACCCGGAAGGGGGTGTCCGTCTACCGCCAGTACAAGGAGTACGCCCGCGACTTCGGCGTCGTGCTGCGCGTCGTCGGCAACAAGGTGCAGGGCAGGGACGACCTGGACTTCCTCCGCGCCGAGGTCGGCGACGACCTGCTGGTGACCGTCGGGCACTCGGACTGGGTGCGCTCCATGGAGAAGGGCCGGCCGCCCCGGTTCGGACTGCTGGAGGACGCCAACCGCCGCGCCCTGCGCATGCTGCACGTCGCCGCCGACGCCACGTACGAGCTGCGCGACTGGGACCGCTACACGCGCCAGATGGTGCACTTCCACCTGAAGAACGCCGCCTCCTGGGGCAACGAGCGCACCGGGGCCGACCTGGCGGCGCAGATCGACCCCGGGTTCGTCCTCGGCGAGAACGTCACCGCTCCCGTCTGACCGCGCGCTACGGCCTGGGCGCCCCGGGCACGCCCCTGGGCGCCGGGGCCCGGTGACCGGACAGGAAGGACGCCCAGCCCTGCCGGGGGGTCTCCCCGACCTTCAGACCGCGCAGCTTGTCCAGCGTCTGCGGGTCCTGGGCGTCCAGCCAGTCGGCCAGCCGGCGGAACGACACGCAGCGCACCTCGGGCTTGTTGCACACCTCCTTCACGACCTCCTCCACGGCGCGCATGTAGGTGCCGCCGTTCCAGGACTCGAAGTGGTTGCCGATGATCAGGGGCGCGCGGTTGCCGTCGTAGGCGCGGTAGAAGCCCTTGAGGAGGCCGTCGCGCATCTGGTCGCCCCAGTAGCGGTACATGGCGGGGTCGCCCTGGGTCTGGGTGCCGGACTGGTTGACCATGAAGTTGTAGTCCATGGTCAGCTGCTCGAAGGTGTGGCCGGGGAAGGGGACCAGCTGCATCGACAGGTCCCACAGGCCGTAGCGCTTCTTCGGCCAGACCTGGTCGTTGACGCCGCTGGTGTCGTAGCGGAAGCCGAGCTGGCTCGCCGCCTTCATGAAGTTCTTCTGGCCCTCCAGGCAGGGCGTGCGCGCGCCGACGAGTTCCTTGTCGTAGTCGAAGGGCAGCGGGGCGGCGTCGCGCAGGCCGGTGTTCGTCCTCCAGGTCTTCACGAACTGCTTGGCCTGGGCGATCTCGCTCTTCCACTCCTCCACCGACCACTGGCCGACCCCGCCGTCGGGCCCGCAGAAGTGGCCGTTGAAGTGGGTGCCGATCTCGTTGCCCTCCAGCCACGCCAGGCGCAGCTGCTCGACGGTGTCGGCGATGCCCTTCTCGTCGTTGAAGCCGATGTCCGAGCTGCCGGGGGCGTGCTGCGGGGGGTGGTACAGGTCGCGCTTGTCCTCGGGCAGCATGTACACGCCGCTGAGGAAGTACGTCATCGTCGCGTTGTTCTCCTTGGCGACCCGGCGGAAGTGGGAGAACAGCTTCTGGCTGTCCTCGCCCGCCCCGTCCCAGGAGAAGACGACGAACTGCGGGGGCTTCTCACCGGGCTTGAGCCGCTCCGGTCTCGGCAGGTGCGGCTGGGGCCCGGTGTACGCGGTGGACCCGTCGCCGATGAGGCGGACGGCGCTCCCGGGCGCCGGCGCGCCCTGTCGCGGGCCGTGCGCGCCCTGCCTGGGAGCCTCGCGGCCACTCGCACAACCGGCGAGTGACGAGGCGAAGGCCGCGGCGGCGACGACCCCCGCGGCGATCCTCTGGGTGGCGGCCATGTTCGGCCCACCTTCTTCCTTCTCTCGGCCGGCGCCGGGACGGCGCGTGCTGGTGGTGTGCCGGGCGAGCCGACAGCGCCGTCAAGGTCGCATGAGAAGGAAGAGCGAATTAATACGACAAGCCGATAAAAAGCCCGCTTCACTCATCGAGGTGATTCGCTGCGCCAATCGCGCCAAGAATAAGGACTTTACCTTTACGTGGCATTACGTTCGCTTTACCTGGTGTTGGCTCGGCCGATCCCTGTGTGCCGGCTCAGCCAGACCCCGCGGGACCAGCAATCCCGCGACCGCGCCACCCGGAGGAAGAGGGAACATGTCAGCCTGCGTCCCCCCGCCCACCGCCGACTCGGCCCGGACCGAGCGCTCCCACCCCCCGCACAGCCCGCCCCGGCGGCCGCGCCGCTTCCGTGTCGCGGGCGCCGACCTGTCCGCCGCCGTCGCGGTCTTCCTGATCGCCCTGCCGCTGTCCCTCGGCATCGCCCTGGCCACCGGCGCCCCGCTCCAGGCCGGTCTGGTGGCCGCCGCAGTCGGCGGACTCGTCGCGGGACGCATCGGCGGCTCCCCGCTGCAGGTCAGCGGCCCCGCCGCCGGGCTCACCGTGGTCACCGCCGACCTGATCCACCGCTACGGATGGCGTACGACCTGCGCCGTCACCGTGCTCGCCGGCCTCGCCCAGCTCGGCCTGGGATGCCTGCGGGTGGCCCGCGGCGCCCTCGCCGTCAGCCCCGCCGTCGTCCACGGCATGCTGGCCGGGATCGGGGTGACCATCGCCGTCGCCCAGCTGCACATCGTCCTCGGCGGCAGCCCGCAGAGCTCCGTGATCGACAACCTCCTCGCGCTGCCCGCGCAGCTGGCCGGCCCCGACCCCGCCGCTCTCGCCGTCAGCACGCTCACCCTGGCCCTGCTGCTGCTCTGGCCCCGGCTCCCCGGCCGCGCGGGCCGGCCGCTGCGCCGTGTGCCGCCCGCGCTGGTCGCCGTCGCCGGGGCCACCGCCGTCGCCACCCTGGCGGGGCTGGCCCTGCCCAGGGTGGACCTGCCGTCCTGGCACAGCCACGCCCTCGCCGGACTGCCGCAGGGGCCGGTGGCCGGCCTCTTCGCCGCGGTGCTCAGCACGACTCTGGTGTGCAGCGTGCAGTCACTGCTCGGCGCGGTCGCCGTGGACAGGCTGGCCGCCGCCCGCTCCGGACCGGGCACCCGCGTCGCCCGGTCGGACCTGGACCGGGAGCTGCTCGGGCAGGGCGCCGCCAATGTCGTGTCGGGCGCCCTCGGCGGGCTGCCCGTGGCGGGGGTGGCGGTGCGCAGTACGGCGAATGTGCGCGCGGGAGCCGTGAGCCGGAACTCCACGATGCTGCACGGCGTTCTCGTAGTGATCGCCGCGCTGCTGATGGTCCCGCTCCTGGAGCTCATCCCGCTCGCCTCGCTCGCCGCCCTGGTGATGGCCGTCGGCGTCCAGATGGTGTCCCTGCACCACATCCGCACGGTGACCCGCCACCGCGAGGTGCTGGTGTACGCCGCCACCACCCTCGGCGTGGTCGCGCTCGGCGTCCTGCAAGGGGTGGTGCTCGGGATCGCCGTGGCGGTCGCCGTCGCCCTGCACCGCCTGACCCGCACCCGTATCACGCACCACGAGCGGGAAGGGGTCCACCACGTCCATGTGCGGGGCCAGTTGACGTTCCTCGCGGTGCCGCGCCTGAGCCGGGTTCTGCACCGAGTGCCCCAGGGGGCCGACGTGGTCGTCGGGCTGGACGGCTCGTTCATGGACCACGCGGCGTACGAGTCGCTGCAGGACTGGCAGCGGACGCACACCGCGCAGGGCGGCTCGGTCCAGCTCACCGGGCGCCGCGCGGGGGTCCGGATCGCCGAGCCGACCGGCCCCGCGGGCTCCGTCTGCCGCTGCCGGCCGTGGACGCCCTGGCGCAACCACCAGTGCGAGGGCGGCCCGCGGCGGGTGTCGCCGGCCCCCGCGCCCGCCGGGGCCGGCGGCCGGCCGTCCGCCGGCCCCGGCTCCCCGCTGCCCGCCGCCGGTGACGGCGCGCGGACGGCCACCGGCCGCCGGGCCGGCACCACCGGTGACCACGGGACCGAGGCCGGCACCGGCCCCCACGCCGGCACCGGAACCAGCACCGGCACCAGTACGGGCGGGCAGGCCGGACACGCCCGCGGCACCGCCGGCACCGCCGCGGCCACCCCTGTCACCCACGCCCCGGCCGCCACTCCCCTCCCGGCGCACCACCCCGGCCTGAGCAGGCAGCAACTGGCGCGCGGCATCAGCATGTTCCAGCGCGCCACCGCCCCGCATGTGCGGGACGAGCTGGCCCGGCTGGCCCGGGAGGGACAGCAGCCCTCCCAGCTCTTCCTCGCCTGCGCCGACTCACGGCTGGTCACCTCGATGATCACCTCCAGCGGCCCCGGCGACCTCTTCGTCGTGCGGAACGTGGGCAACCTCGTGCCGCCGCCGGGGCAGGACGGCGGCGACGACTCGGTGGCGGCCGCCATCGAGTACGCGGTGGACGTGCTCGGGGTGCGCTCGATCACGGTGTGCGGCCACTCCGGCTGCGGCGCCATGCAGGCACTGCTCACCTCGGGCCACGGCGGTGACGGCGACGACGGCCCCCGCCCCGGCACCGGAACCGGCCCCGCGACCGGCCCCGGCACCCCCGAGCCCTCTACGTCACTCGGGCGCTGGCTGCGGTACGGGCTGCCCAGCCTCCAGCGGCTGGCCGACGAGAACCGCCCCGCCCCCGGACTGGCCGGACGGCGGCCCGCCGACACGGTCGAACGGCTCTGCCTCGTCAACGTCGTGCAGCAGCTGGAGCACCTGCGCGCCCACGACTCGGTGGCCCGCGCGCTGCGGGAGGGCGCGCTGGAACTGCACGGCATGTACTTCCACGTCGGTGAGGCCCAGGCGTACCTGCTCACCGGCACGGACGACGGAGCCGCGGTGTTCGCGGGCGTGGACGTGGGCGCCGGCGGGGACCCGAGTACGACTGCGGAGCCGGGCACGACCACGGATCCGGACACGACCACGGACCCGGGTACGCCCGCGGCCCCGGGCACGACCACGGCCCCGGGCACGCGCGCGATCACGGGCGCGGTCGGGAGCCCCGCGAGCCCCGCCCACAACCTGTCCGGCCCGGTGTGCGACACGCCCGGCGTGGCGGCGTCGGCCGTGGTGGCCCGGGGTCATGCTGAACTCGGGCGGCCCGGCGTCCGTGGGAAGGAGTGACCGGGAAGTGAATGCCGCGGCCACCCATTCGGGGAGACAGGTCTAAACCAATTGTCCGTCGACCCTTGTCATCCGACCCCCGCGTCTGATGAGCTGTGGCCCGGGACACAACGGACACCCTGGGAAAGGGAGATGTCGTGAGCAACGAGAGCCTGGCCAACCTGCTCAAGGAAGAGCGCAGGTTCGCGCCCCCGGCCGACCTGGCCGCGGGCGCCAACGTCACGGCGGAGGCGTACGCGCAGGCCAAGGCTGACAGGCTCGGCTTCTGGGCCGAGCAGGCCCGCCGTCTGACCTGGGCCGAGGAGCCCACCGAGACGCTCGACTGGTCCAACCCGCCGTTCGCCCAGTGGTTCAAGGACGGCACGCTCAACGTGGCGTACAACTGCGTGGACCGGCACGTCGAGGCGGGCCACGGCGACCGGGTCGCGATCCACTTCGAGGGCGAGCCCGGCGACAGCCGCGCCATCACCTACGCCCAGCTCAAGGACGAGGTGTCCCGGGCCGCCAACGCCCTGCTCGAACTGGGTGTGCGCAAGGGCGACCGGGTCGCCGTCTACATGCCGATGATCCCGGAGACCGCGGTCGCCATGCTGGCCTGCGCCCGGATCGGCGCCGCGCACTCCGTCGTCTTCGGCGGCTTCTCCGCGGACGCGCTCGCGACCCGCATCCAGGACGCCGACGCCAAGGTCGTGATCACGGCCGACGGCGGCTACCGGCGCGGCAAGCCGTCCGCGCTCAAGCCCGCCGTCGACGAGGCGATCGCGCGCGTCGACAACGTCGAGCACGTGCTGGTCGTCCGCCGCACCGGCCAGGAGGTCGCCTGGACCGAGGGCCGGGACGTGTGGTGGCACGAGCTGGTGGACGGCCAGTCCGCCGAGCACACCCCGGAGCCGTTCGAGGCGGAGCACCCGCTGTTCATCCTCTACACCTCCGGCACGACCGGGAAGCCGAAGGGCATCCTGCACACCTCCGGCGGCTATCTGACGCAGGTCGCGTACACGCACTGGGCCGTCTTCGACCTCAAGCCGGAGACCGACGTCTTCTGGTGCACGGCCGACGTCGGCTGGGTCACCGGCCACTCGTACATCGTGTACGGCCCGCTCGCCAACGGCGCCACGCAGGTCATGTACGAGGGCACGCCCGACACCCCGCACCAGGGCCGGTTCTGGGAGATCGTCCAGAAGTACGGGGTGACGATCCTCTACACCGCGCCGACCGCGATCCGCACGTTCATGAAGTGGGGCGACGAGATCCCCGCGAAGTTCGACCTCAGCAGCCTGCGCGTCCTGGGCTCGGTCGGTGAGCCGATCAATCCCGAGGCGTGGATCTGGTACCGGAACAACATCGGCGGGGACCGCACCCCCGTGGTCGACACCTGGTGGCAGACCGAGACCGGCGGCATCATGATCTCCCCGCTGCCGGGCGTGACCGAGGCCAAGCCCGGCTCCGCCCAGCGGCCGCTGCCGGGCATCTCGGCCACGGTGGTCGACGACGAGGCCAACGAGGTGCCCAACGGCGGCGGCGGTTACCTGGTGCTGACCGAGCCGTGGCCGTCGATGCTGCGCACCATCTGGGGCGACGACCAGCGGTTCATCGACACCTACTGGTCCCGCTTCGAGGGCAAGTACTTCGCCGGCGACGGCGCCAAGAAGGACGACGACGGCGACATCTGGCTGCTGGGCCGCGTGGACGACGTGATGCTCGTGTCCGGGCACAACATCTCCACCACCGAGGTCGAGTCCGCGCTCGTCTCCCACCCGTCGGTCGCCGAGGCGGCCGTGGTGGGCGCGACGGACGAGACGACCGGGCAGGCGATCGTCGCCTTCGTGATCCTGCGCGGCACCGCCGCCGAGACCGAGGGCCTCGTGGCCGAGCTGCGCGACCACGTCGGCAGCACCCTCGGCCCGATCGCCAAGCCGAAGCGGATCCTGCCGGTGGCCGAGCTGCCCAAGACCCGCTCCGGCAAGATCATGCGCCGGCTGCTGCGCGACGTGGCCGAGAACCGGCAGCTCGGCGACGTCACCACGCTGACGGACTCCACCGTCATGGACCTCATCCAGGCGAAGCTCCCGACGACGTCCGCCGAGGACTGAGCACCTCACCCGGACGAGGAGCGCGGCGGGCGGCCGAGGACACACGGCACGTCCCCGAGGGGCACCCGGCACACACCGGGTGCCCCTCGCGCGTCCCCGGTCCGTTGTCCGTTCCCGGCCGCGAGGGGGCCCGCAGGACGACACCGGACCGCACCGGCCCCGCTTGGGTAGGCTGGGCACAGCGACCGCAACGCAACAAGGTCCTCAGGTGCGCCGGGAAGTCTGGTCGGCATGTGCTCGTCCCTGCCCACCCGGAGGTTCCCGTGGCCGCCCCCCGTCCCACCCCCGCCCCCCGCAAGGTGTTCGGACGCCTCTCCCTGCCCGAGCGCACCTTCGTCATGGACGCCCTGCGCACCGAGACGGTCGGCGGTGTCCTGCTGCTCCTCGCCGCGGTCGCCGCGCTCGTCTGGGCGAACGTCCCCGCGCTGAGCGCCAGCTATGAGAGCGCCGGCCACTTCCACCTCGGCCCCGCCGCCCTCGGCCTCCACCTCTCCGTCGAGCACTGGGCCGCCGACGGGCTGCTGGCGGTCTTCTTCTTCGTCGCCGGGATCGAACTCAAACGCGAACTCGTCGCCGGCGACCTCAAGGACCCCAGAGCGGCGGTCCTCCCGGTCGTCGCCGCGCTGTGCGGGATGGCCACCCCCGCGGCCGTCTACACCCTCACCAACCTCGTCGGCGGCGGCTCCCTCGACGGCTGGGCGGTGCCCACCGCGACCGACATCGCCTTCGCGCTGGCCGTGCTCGCGGTCATCGGCACCTCGCTGCCCAGCGCCCTGCGCGCCTTCCTGCTGACGCTCGCCGTCGTCGACGACCTGTTCGCCATCCTGATCATCGCGGTCTTCTTCACCGAGCGGCTGGACTTCGCCGCGCTCGGCGGCGCGGCGGTGGGCCTCGCCGTCTTCTGGCTGCTGCTGCACAAGGGGGTGCGCGGCTGGTACGTGTACGTGCCGCTCGCCCTCGTCATCTGGGGGCTGATGTACAACAGCGGCGTGCACGCCACCATCGCCGGCGTCGCGATGGGCCTGATGCTGCGCTGCACCCCCCGCGAGGGGGAGGAGCGGGAGCAGGCCCCGGGCGAGCGCGTCGAGCACTTGGTGCGCCCTGTGTCGGCGGGCCTCGCCGTGCCGCTGTTCGCGCTGTTCAGCGCGGGCGTGCCGATGTCCGGCGGGGCGCTCGCGGAGGTGTTCACCCGGCCCGAGACGCTGGGCGTCGTCCTGGCCCTCGTCGTCGGCAAGACGCTCGGCATCTTCGGCGGCACCTGGCTCACCGCCCGGTTCACCGGGGCCCGTCTCGGCGACGAACTGGCCTGGGCGGACGTCTTCGCCCTCGCCGTGCTGTCCGGCATCGGCTTCACCGTCTCCCTGCTGATCGGCGAGCTCGCCTTCACGGACGACGCGGCGCTGACCGACGAGGTCAAGGCGGCCGTGCTGACCGGCTCCCTGATCGCGGCGGCGAGCGCCACGCTCCTGCTGAAGCTGCGCAACGCCCGCTACCGCCGGCTGTCCGAGGAGGAGGAGCGGGACGAGGACCTCGACGGCATCCCCGACGTCTACGAGCAGGACGACCCCGACTACCACCTCCGTGTGGCCGCCATCCTGGAGCGCAAGGCCGCCGAGCACCGGCGCATCGCCGCCCGCAAGGCCGCCGAACGGGCAAGCCGGCTTGCCGAAGTGCCGGGCGGGGCAAGCGAGGAGGACGACCGTCCGGCATGATCTGACGGGACGGTACAAAGTTCTCGCAGCAGACTCGCAGAAACAGGGAGACCGCGATGAGCGCACCCGACGGCAGCCCGGTCGGCGCCGAACGCAGCATCGGCCAGCTGTTCGCCTCGGCCACGACCGAGATGTCGGCGCTGGTGCACGACGAGATCGCACTCGCCAAGGCCCAGCTGAAACAGGACGTCAAGCGCGGGGCGACCAGCGGCGGCGCCTTCAGCGCGGCCGGCCTGCTGCTGCTGTTCTCGCTGCCCATGCTCAACTTCGCGCTGGCGTACGGCATTCGGACCTGGAGCGGCTGGAACCTCGCGGTCTGCTTCCTGCTGTCCTTCGCCGCCAACGTCCTCGTCGCCGGCGGCCTCGCCCTGATCGGCGTGGTCTTCGCCAAGAAGGCCAAGAAGAGCAAGGGGCCGCAGAAGGTCGCCGCGTCGGTGAAGGAGACGGCGGGCGTCCTGCAGAAGGCCAAGCCGCACCCGCGCCCGGAAACCCCCGCTCCGGCGGACCGGTCCCCCCAGGCCATCGAGGCTGTGGCACGCTCGTCCTCATGACGGAGCCCGCCACCCCTTCGGCGCAATCGGCACACTCGGCGCAGACCGTACGGATCGAGGCCGTCGGCGGCCGCACGGTCACGCACCGCGACGTCGCCGCCAACGGCGCGCGATTCCACATCGCCGAGCTCGGCGACGGACCGCTGGTACTGCTGCTGCACGGCTTCCCGCAGTTCTGGTGGACCTGGCGGCACCAGCTGGTCGCCCTGGCCGACGCCGGCTTCCGGGCGGTGGCGATGGACCTGCGCGGCGTGGGCGGCAGCGACCGCACCCCGCGCGGGTACGACCCGGCCAACCTCGCCCTCGACGTCACGGGCGTGATCCGCTCGCTCGGCGAGCCCGACGCCGCGCTGGTCGGCCACGACCTCGGCGGCTATCTGGCCTGGACGGCGGCGGCGATGCGCCCGAAGCTGGTGCGCCGCCTCGCGGTCGTCTCCATGCCGCACCCGCGGCGCTGGCGCTCGGCGATGCTGGCCGACGTCCGGCAGACCGCGGCGAGCTCCTACATCTGGGGCTTCCAGCGGCCCTGGATCCCCGAGCGGCAGCTCACCGCCGACGACGGCGCGCTCGTGGGCCGGCTGGTGCGCGACTGGTCGGGCCCCCGGCTGCCGGACGACGAGGCGGTCGACAGGTACCGGCGGGCGATGTGCATCCCCTCCGCGGCGCACTGCGCCATCGAGCCGTACCGCTGGCTGGTGCGCTCCCTGGCCCGGCCCGACGGCATCCAGTTCTACCGCCGGATGAAGCGCCCGGTGCGGGTGCCCACACTGCATCTGCACGGCTCCCTCGACCCGGTCCAGCGCACCCGCAGCGCGGCCGGCTCGGGCGAGTACGTCGAGGCGCCCTACCGCTGGCGCCTGTTCGACGGGCTCGGCCACTTCCCGCACGAGGAGGACCCGGTGGCCTTCTCCACCGAACTCGTCAACTGGCTGAAGGACCCCGAGCCCGACCGGTGACCCCGCCGGCGCGGTATCCGGACGCGAACGGCTGTCCTACGAACGGCCACTTGCCCGGCGCATAGGCCAATTGGGGCCGCCGGGGGCGGTTATCGACCTTGGGGCGGGGGCAGACGTCGGGGTATGGGCTGGACGCACGACTACAGTGACGCAGCACGCACCCGCCGTTCCACGGGCGGCGGACTCGGCTCCCACCAGCGGGGCGCCCCGCAGCTGACGGGCACCGACCTCCGGGTGGGCATTCCGCGCATCCTGCGCCGCCGCGCCCGCTGGGTCTCGGTACGCCTGCGTCACCCGCGCGGCTGACCGCGCCGGCTACAGCGCACAGCTGTCGCTGTCCACCTGCCGGTTCGCACTGCGCCCCTGGACGATGTCCGACCGGATCTCGTCCGTCGTGAGCGCGTAGCCGGTGTCGGCGTCGTCGAGCGACTTGGCGAACACCACGCCGTACACCTTGCCCTCGGGGGTGAGCAGCGGGCCGCCGGAGTTGCCCTGGCGGACGGTCGCGTAGAGCGAGTAGACGTCACGGCGGACGGTGTCGCGGTGGTAGATGTCCGGTCCGTTCGCGGTGATGCGCCCGCGCACGCGCGCGGCGCGCACGTCGTACGAGCCGTTCTCCGGGAACCCGGCGACGATCGCGCCGTCCCCGCTGTGCGCCTGACCGGACGTGAACTTCAGGGCCGGCGCCCGCAGATCCGGCACGTCGAGCACGGCGATGTCGCGGCGCCAGTCGTACAGGACGACCTTCGCGTCGTACCGCCTGCCCACGCCGCCCACCTGGACGGTGGGTTCGTCGACGCCGCCGACGACGTGCGCGTTGGTCATCACGCGGCGGTCGGCGAAGACGAAGCCGCTGCCCTCCAGGACCTTGCCGCAACCGTGCGCGGTGCCCACGACCTTGACCACGGACCGTCTCGCGCGGCCCGCGACCACGCTGTCGCGCAGCGCGGGGTCCGGGGGCCGTACGTCGGTGATCGGCTCGTTGGCGAACGGGCTGAAGACCTGCGGGAAGCCGTTCTGCGCGAGGACCGAGGTGAAGTCGGTGAACCAGGTGTCGGCCTGCGCGGGCAGCACCTCCGAGACGCCGAACAGCACCCGGGAGTTGCGCACTTCCTTGCCGACCGTCGGTATCGTCGTGCGGCCCAGGAGCGAGCCGATCAGCCAGGCGACGAGCAGCAGGGCCGCCACATTGACCAGGGCGCCGCCGGTCGCGTCCAGGGCCCGTGCCGGGCTCCAGGTGATGTAGACCCGCAGTTTGCTGCCCAGATGGGTGGTCAGCGCCTGTCCGACCGAGGCGCAGACGATGACCACGATCACCGCGACGACGGCCGCGGTGGTGCTCACCGGTGTGCCGTCCGTCAGGGCGTCCCAGACGACCGGCAGGCCGTACACCGCGACCAGGCCGCCGCCCAGGAAACCGATCACCGACAGGATGCCGACCACGAATCCCTGCCGATAGCCCACGACCGCGAACCACACGGCGGCGACCAGCAGCAGGATGTCCAGCACGTTCACCGCGTCGA
Organism: Streptomyces sp. NPDC004065; assembly: GCF_044903565.1. Lineage (NCBI taxonomy): Bacteria > Bacillati > Actinomycetota > Actinomycetes > Kitasatosporales > Streptomycetaceae > Streptomyces > Streptomyces sp. NPDC004065. The sequence continues at coordinate 138,205 of NZ_JBJDQT010000005.1, forward strand.
GCCTCGCCTCATCGTCTTCCCGTCACCGGTCACCACAGCTCGGCCGGGGACCCGGCCCGCCGCACGGCGGCAGCGGACACGGACACGGCGTCCCCCGAGGCAGCACGGCACGGAGCCCACCCTGTCATGACCGCCAGTCGAGCGGGACCTGCTTGTCCCGGTCCCACGGGCGCTCCCACCCCGCGTAGTGCAGCAGACGGTCGATGATTCCCGCGGTGAAGCCCCAGACGAGGGCCGATTCGACCAGGAATGCCGGACCCCGGTGGCCGCTGGGGTGCACGGTGGTCGCACGGTTGCGCGGGTCCGTGAGATCCGCCACGGGGACCGTGAACACCCGGGCGGTCTCGGCGGGATCGACCACCCCGACCGGGCTGGGCTCCCGCCACCAGCCGAGCACGGGCGTGACGACGAAGCCGCTGACCGGGATGTACAGCCGGGGCAGCGCGCCGAACAGCTGGACGCCGCCCGGGTCGAGCCCGGTCTCCTCCTCGGCCTCGCGCAGCGCGGCGCGCAGCGGGCCCTCGCCCTGGGGGTCGCCGTCCTCCGGGTCGAGCGCCCCGCCCGGGAAGGACGGCTGACCCGCGTGGGAGCGCAGCGAGCCGGCCCGCTCCATCAGCAGCAGCTCGGGCCCGCGCTCCCCCTCGCCGAACAGGACGAGCACGGCGGACGGGCGTCCCGCGCCGTCCTCGGGCGGCAGGAAGCGGCTGAGCTGGACGGGCCGGATGGTCTCGGCGACCCGCACGACCGGCTCCAGCCAGCCGGGCAGCCCTTCCTTGCTGAGCACCACCGGATCGCCCCGCGTCTCGCTCGCCCACGTCATCGCCGCCCCCGTCCCGTCCGTCCTGCCGTGTCCAACGCCCGAGCGCGCCGAGATCGTTCCACCGGCCGCCGCGGGCGGACGCGGTCCTCGGGGACGGGCGGCACTGCCGTACGCGCCGTCACCCGGCCCCCAGGGGCGGGGCCGGCCTGCCGCCCGCGTCCAGGTAGGACTGCGGGGGCTTGAGCCGCTGGCCGGGGAAGCCGCCCTTCTCGTACTTCAGCAGCTTCCTCGCCTTCTCCGGGTCGGTCTCCCCTTCTCCGTACGCCGGGCAGAGGTGGGCGATCGGGCAGGCGCCGCACGCCGGCTTGCGCGCGTGGCAGATGCGCCGGCCGTGGAAGATCACGCGGTGCGAGAGCATCGTCCACTCGCTCTTCGGGAAGAGCGCGCCGACCGCGGCCTCGATCTTGTCGGGGTCGGTCTCCTCGGTCCACTGCCAGCGCCGCACCAGCCGCTGGAAGTGCGTGTCCACGGTGATGCCGGGGCGGCCGAAGGCGTTGCCGAGGACCACGAAGGCGGTCTTGCGGCCGACTCCGGGCAGCTTGACGAGGTCCTCCAGCCGGTCCGGGACCTCACCGCCGAACTCCTCCACCAGGGCCTTGGACAGGCCCATCACCGACTTGGTCTTGGCCCGGAAGAAGCCGGTGGGCCGGAGGATCTCCTCGACCTCCTCGGGGTTGGCCGCGGCGAGGTCCTCCGGGGTGGGGTACCGGGCGAACAGCGCGGGCGTCGTCTGGTTGACCCTGAGGTCCGTGGTCTGGGCGGACAGCACCGTGGCGACCAGCAGCTGGAAGGGGTTCTCGAAGTCCAGCTCCGGGTGGGCGTAGGGGTACACCTCGGCCAGCTCGCGGTTGATCCGGCGGGCGCGCCGGACCAGGGCGGTGCGCGACTCGTTCTTCGGCGGCCGGGGCGCGATGGTCCGGGCGGGCGGGGCGTTGCGTACGGTGGCGACGGCTTTCTCCGGGACGACGGCGATCTTCTTGGGCGGCGTGGCCTTCCTGACCAGGGGCTCGGCCTGGGCGGTGGTCTTCCTGGCGGTGGCCTTTGTGGCCTTCTTGGCGGTGGCCTTCTTGGCGGTGGCCTTCTTCGCGGGGGTCTTCTTCGCGGCGGTCTTGCCGGCGGTGGTGGCGGACTTCGCGGCAGTGGCTTTCTTCGTGGCCGCCTTCTTCCCCGGTTTCTCGGCGGCAGCCTTCTTGGCGGCGGCCTTCTTGGCGGCCGCCTTCTTGGCGGGAGCCCTCTTCACTGGGGCCTTCTTGGCCGTGGGCTCCTCCGCGGGGGCGTTCCCGCCGACGCGCCCGCCGCTGGTCCTGGCGGCGCCGGTCTTCGCGGCGCCGGTCTTCGCGGCGCCGGTCTTCGCGGCGCCGGTCTTCGCGGCGCCGGTCTTCGCGGCGCCGGTCTTCGCGGCGCCGGTCCTCCCGCCGGCAGCCGCCGTCTTTCCGGTGGGCGCCCTTTTCGCCGCCTTCGCCGGTTCCGTGCCGCCGTCGGGCTCGTGTTCGCCCACAGCGGAATCCTGATGTTCAGCCACCCGCCCAGCCCCCTCGGCCTGTGCTCTCACCGGCGATTTGGACACCCGGCCAGCCTAAAGCCCGGCACGGACATCCGCCCCGGACCCCGAAGATCGGCGCCCGATTGGACCCCTGCCGCTTACCGCGGGACACCTGTGCGGCATCCTTGTGACAGATCACACTGTTTGGACCGTCCGGCAAAATGGGGAACACGGTCCCCTGGCACACGGGGGAGCAAGATCCCCTGAGCAGGTCGACAAGGAGAGAACTCGTGGACGACGTTCTGCGGCGCAATCCGCTCTTCGCGGCGCTCGACGACGAGCAGGCCGCGGAGCTCCGCGCCTCCATGACGGAGGTGACCCTCGCACGGGGCGACTCGCTGTTCCACGAGGGCGACCCGGGCGACCGTCTGTACGTGGTCACCGAGGGCAAGGTCAAGCTGCACCGGACGTCGCCCGACGGCCGGGAGAACATGCTGGCCGTGGTCGGCCCCGGCGAACTGATCGGAGAGCTGTCGCTCTTCGACCCGGGCCCGCGCACCGCTACGGCGACCGCGCTGACCGAGGTCAAGCTGCTGGCCCTCGGCCACGGCGACTTCCAGCCCTGGCTCAACGCCCGGCCCGAGGTGGCCGGCGCCCTGCTGCGCGCCGTCGCCCGCCGGCTGCGCAAGACCAACGACCAGATGTCCGACCTGGTCTTCTCCGACGTTCCGGGCCGTGTCGCCCGCGCCCTGCTGGACCTGTCCCGCCGCTTCGGCGTGCAGTCCGAGGAGGGCATCCACGTCGTGCACGACCTGACGCAGGAGGAGCTGGCCCAGCTGGTCGGCGCGTCCCGCGAGACCGTGAACAAGGCGCTGGCCGACTTCGCCCAGCGCGGCTGGCTCCGCCTGGAGGCCCGCGCGGTGATCCTCCTGGACGTGGAGCGCCTGGCGAAGAGGTCGCGCTGACCTCGGGGGCGTACCGGCATCGGAGCCGTGCAGGCTCCGAGCCCACCGTGACCCGGGGGGCGCACTGACCCCGGGGACGCAGTGACGCCGGGGACGCGCTGGCCCAGGGGACGTAACTGCCCCCTGGGCCCTGCGAGTCCCCGTGGCTAGATGATGCCGTGCTCGCGCAGGTAGTCGAGCTGGGCGCGCACCGACAGCTCCGCCGCCGGCCACAGCGAGCGGTCCACGTCGGCGTACACATGGGCGACGACCTCGGCGGGGCTGCGGCAGCCGTCCTCGACCGCCGTCTCCACCTGCGCCAGCCGGTGGGCGCGGTGGGCCAGGTAGTACTCCACGGCGCCCTGGGCGTCCTCCAGGACCGGGCCGTGCCCCGGCAGGACGGTGTGCACACCGTCGTCGACCGTGAGGGACCTGAGCCGGCGCAGGGAGTCCAGGTAGTCGCCGAGGCGGCCGTCGGGGTGCGCCACGACCGTCGTGCCACGCCCCAGGATCGTGTCGCCGGTGAGGACCGCCCGGTCGGCCGGGAGGTGGAAGCACAGGGAGTCCGCGGTGTGGCCCGGGGCGGGTACCACCCTCAGCTCCAGGCCGCCGACCTCGACCACCTGCCCGGCGCCCAGGCCCTCGTCGCCCAGCCGCAGGGCCGGGTCCAGGGCCCGCACCCGGGTGCGGGTGAGTTCCGCGAACCGGGCGGCGCCCTCGGCGTGGTCGGGGTGACCGTGGGTCAGCAGGGTCAGGGCGACGCGCTTGCCGGCCTTCCCCGCCATGTCGACGACGTTTCTGAGGTGGCCCTCGTCCAGCGGTCCGGGGTCGATCACGACCGCCAGCTCGGAGTCGGGCTCGGAGACGATCCAGGTGTTGGTGCCGTCCAGGGTCATGGCGGACGCGTTGGGCGCGAGCACGTTGACGGCCCGCGCGGTGGCGGGACCGGTGTGGACGCCGCCCCGGGGCTGTCCGGGGAGCGCTGCTGCGTCCGTCATGCGGAGGGACCTTCCTCGACGTCGGTCGTGGGCGTACGGGGACGGGGACGGGGCGGGCTCACCCCTGGCCGGCCGGCGGAGGACCGGCGGCGGGACCGGTGCGCGCCGCGGCTCCGGTGTCCGCCGTGCCGGTTCCGGCCGCGGCTCCGGTGTCCGCCGTGCCGGTCGGGATGTGCTTGGTGAACTCGTCGTGGCCCGGCCAGGACAGGACGACCTCGCCGTGCACCAGACGGGCCCGTGCGAGCACCGGGGTCAGGTCGCGCTCCGGCGCCGCCGCGAGTGCCTCGGCGGAACTGCCGTGGGGGATCAGCTGGCGCAGGGTGGCGATGGTGGGCGGCATCATCAGCAGCTCACCCCTGTCGTACGAGGCCGCGGCGTCCTCGGGGCGGATCCACACCGTGCGGTCGGCCTCCGTGGAGGCGTTGCGGGTGCGCTGGCCCTCGGGCAGGGCGGCGACGAAGAACCAGGTGTCGTAGCGGCGCTGTTCGAACTCGGGAGTGATCCAGCGCGTCCAGGCGCCCAGCAGGTCCGAGCGCAGGGCGAGGCCGCGCCGGTCCAGGAACTCGGCGAAGGACAGCTCACGGGCGACCAGGGCGGCCCGGTCGGCCTCCCAGTCCTCCCCCGTGGTGTCGCCGACGACGGAGTCCGGGCCGGGCCCGGCGAGCAGGACGCCCGCCTCCTCGTAGGTCTCCCGCACGGCGGCGCAGACGATCGCCTGCGCCTCGTTCTCCGCCACGCCCAGCCGGCCGGCCCACCACGCGCGCGTGGGCCCCGCCCAGCGGATCTGATGGTCGTCGTCACGGGGGTCGACTCCCCCGCCGGGGTACGCGTATGCGCCCGCGGCGAAGGCCATCGAGGCGCGTCTGCGCAGCATGTGCACCACCGGACCGGCGTCGGTGTCCCGCAGGAGCATCACCGTGGCCGCACGCCGCGGCGTCACGGGGGTGAGGGTGCCGTCCGCGAGCGCGCGGATGCGGTCCGGCCAGTCGGGGGGAAACCACTGCCCATTCGCCATGGGCGGAGGCTATCCCGTGGGGAGCGAATGTTCGAGGGGCGCCCGAGGTCAGGGCCGGTGGAGCCGCGCCCGGAGCCGCCCTGACGGTCACCGCCGGGGGCGGCTCCGCCGGGCCCCTCCGGCGTCGGCCCGTACGGCACCCGTACCCGACGCGCCCCCAGGGCTCGGCCCGTACGCGCCACTCGATCTGCCTCCGTATCGGGCCCGTACCCGCACCCGATACGCCGCCGAACCAGACCCGGCCTGCACCCGATACCTCCGAACCAGGCCCGGCCTCCACCCGCTACCTCCGAACCGGGCCCGCGGATGCCTACGGCACCAGCTCGACCTGGATCTCCACTTCCACCGGCGCGTCCAGCGGCAGCACCGCCACGCCGACCGCGCTGCGCGCGTGCACGCCCTTGTCCCCCAGCACCTCGGCCAGCAGCTCGCTGGCGCCGTTGAGGACGCCCGGCTGCCCGGTGAAGTCCGCGGCCGAGGCCACGAAGCCCACGACCTTCACCACGCGCGCGACGCGGTCCAGGTCGCCGGCGACGGACTTGACGGCGGCCAGCGCGTTCAGCGCGCAGGTGCGGGCCAGGTCCTTGGCCTCCTCCGGGGTGACCTCCAGGCCCACCTTGCCGGTGACCGGGAGCTTGCCCTCCACCATCGGCAGCTGGCCGGCCGTGTACACGTACGGGCCGGAGCGCACGGCCGGCTGGTAGGCGGCCAGCGGCGGCACGACCTCCGGCAGCGTCAGACCCAGTTCGGCCAGCCTGGCCTCGACCGCGCTCATCCCTGCTTCTCCCGCTTCAGGTAGGCGACGAGCTGCTCGGGGTTCGGGCCCGGCACGACCTGCACGAGCTCCCAGCCGTCCTCGCCCCAGGTGTCCAGAATCTGCTTCGTGGCGTGGACGAGCAGCGGCACGGTTGCGTATTCCCACTTGGTCATGTGGCCGACTGTAGCCCCTGCGGTCCGCCGCACCGGCGGCCGACCACGACGACAGTTGTCCACAGCCTCCCGCGTGACCCGTGGGCGGACTGGTTAGGCTCGAAGACGTGAGCAGGCTCCAGGTCGTCAGCGGCAAGGGCGGGACCGGAAAGACGACGGTCGCCGCCGCCCTCGCGCTGGCCCTGGCCACGGAGGGGAAGCGCACGCTCCTCGTCGAGGTCGAGGGCCGGCAGGGCATCGCACAACTCTTCGAAACAGAGGCATTGCCCTATGAGGAACGGAAGATCGCGGTCGCACCCGGGGGCGGTGAGGTCCACGCCCTCGCCATAGACCCGGAACTGGCGCTGCTGGACTACCTCCAGATGTTCTACAAGCTGGGCGGCGCGGGCCGGGCCCTGAAGAAGCTCGGCGCCATCGACTTCGCCACCACCATCGCGCCGGGCCTCAGGGACGTCCTGCTGACCGGCAAGGCGTGCGAGGCGGTCCGGCGCAAGGACAAGGGCGGCCGCTTCGTCTACGACTACGTCGTCATGGACGCGCCCCCCACCGGACGCATCACCCGGTTCCTGAACGTCAACGACGAGGTGGCCGGTCTTGCCAAGATCGGCCCGATACACAATCAGGCGCAGGCGGTCATGCGCGTGCTGAAGTCGCCCGAGACGGCCGTGCACCTGGTGACGCTGCTGGAGGAGATGCCGGTCCAGGAGACCGTGGACGGCATCGCGGAACTGCGCGCCGCCCGGCTGCCGGTGGGCCGCATCATCGTGAACATGGTGCGTCCGCAGGTGCTGGACGCCGCCGACCTGGAACTCGTACGGACGGTTCCGCGCGCCGCGCTGGCCCGGTCGCTGTCCGCGGCCGGCCTGGGCGGCGCCCGCCGCGGCGGCGGTGCCGAGCGGCTGGTGGAACCGCTGCTGGACCAGGCCGGGGAGTACGCGGAGCGGTACGCGCTGGAGCAGGAGCAGCGGTCCGTCCTCGCCGAACTGGGTCTGCCGTCGCACGAACTGCCGCTGCTCGCCGAGGGCATGGACCTGGCGGGCCTGTACGAACTGGCGACCGAGCTGCGGAAGCAGGGGATGTCATGAGCCCGGACCCGGCGCAGGCGCGGGAGACCGAACGTTCCTCCGGCGAGGGGCGCGAGACGCCCGGCGCCCGGCGGCTGGCACCCGCGCGCGTGCTCGGTGTCGACGCGCTGATCGACGACCCGGGGACGCGCATCGTGGTGTGCTGCGGCTCGGGCGGCGTCGGCAAGACGACCACGGCGGCGGCCCTCGGGCTGCGCGCCGCCGAGCGCGGCCGGAAGGTGGTCGTGCTGACCATCGACCCGGCCCGCCGGCTCGCGCAGTCGATGGGCATCGACTCGCTCGACAACGTCCCGCGCCGGGTGAAGGGCACGGAGGGCGACGGCGAGCTGCACGCCATGATGCTCGACATGAAGCGCACCTTCGACGAGGTCGTCGAGGCGCACGCGGACCCCGAGCGGGCCGCCGCCATCCTGGCCAACCCCTTCTACCAGTCGCTCTCGGCGGGCTTCGCGGGCACGCAGGAGTACATGGCGATGGAGAAGCTGGGGCAGCTGCGGGCCCGGGACGAGTGGGACCTGATCGTCGTCGACACGCCCCCCTCGCGCTCGGCGCTGGACTTCCTGGACGCGCCCAAGCGGCTCGGCTCCTTCCTCGACGGCCGGCTGATCCGGCTGCTGACCGCGCCCGCGAAGCTGGGCGGACGGGCGGGGATGAAGTTCCTGAACGTCGGGATGTCGATGATGACCGGCACGCTCGGCAAGCTGCTGGGCGGTCAGCTGCTGAGGGACGTCCAGACGTTCGTGGCCGCGATGGACACCACCTTCGGCGGGTTCCGCACGCGCGCGGACGCGACGTACAAGCTGCTCCAGGCGCCGGGCACGGCCTTCCTGGTGGTCGCGGCCCCGGAGCGGGACGCGCTGCGCGAGGCCGCGTACTTCGTGGAGCGGCTGGCCGCGGAGAGGATGCCGCTGGCCGGTCTGGTCCTCAACCGCGTGCACGGCAGCGGCGCCGACCGGCTGTCGGCCGAGCGGGCGCTCGCCGCCGCGGAAAATCTTGAGGAAGCCCGCATTGTGGATCAGGCGGACGGGAAAGCTGGACTTCGTAACTCTCCCGAAACGTATGGCAGTTCAGAGGCTTCCGGCCCCTTCCCCGCTTCCTCTCCCACGGCGGGGGAGCCGGCGTCCGGCCACCGTCCGGACGATGCGCCGACGTCACCCGGCACATCCGAGACCCCGGACGCACCCGATGCCTCGGATGCGTCCGACGACGAGACGTCCCACGACGACGCACCCCACGACGAGGCGTCCGCCGGCTCCGCCGAGTCCGCCGACCGGGTCGCGGCGGGCCTGCTGAGGCTGCACGCCGAGCGCATGCAGCTGCTCTCCCGCGAGCAGCGCACGCGTGACCGCTTCACCGCGCTGCACCCCGAGGTGGCGGTCGCCGAAGTGGCCGCGCTGCCCGGCGATGTGCACGACCTCGCGGGGCTGCGGGACATCGGGGACCGGCTCGCGGACAACCGGCGCGAGCTGCCCGACGCGGCCGGCTGACCAGAAGCCGCGCTGACCAGGAGCCGTGGCACGGCGGCCGTCCGACCAGGAGCCGCGGCACGGAGGCCGCCCGGCCGGGGGTCGCGGCACGACGCCGGCCCGGCCGGCAGCCGCGGCACGGCGGTCGCGTCACGCCTGGGGGACGCCTCCCGCCGCGCGACCCGGCGGCACCCGCGCGGGTGCCGCCCTCAGCTCACCGCCGCGTAGTTCTCGTACACCTGGTCGTCGTCGAGGGGCACCAGGCCGGCCCCGCGCTCGTACTCCGAGCGTGCCGTCTCGAGCAGCCGGCGCCACGAGGTGACGGTCGGCCGCCTGCGCAGCAGTGCGCGGCGCTCCCGCTCGGTCATGCCTCCCCACACACCGAACTCGACACGGTTGTCGAGCGCGTCGGCGAGACATTCGGTGCGTACCGGGCATCCGGTGCACACCGCCTTGGCCCTGTTCTGTGCTGCTCCCTGAACGAACAGTTCATCCGGATCGGTAGTGCGGCAGGCCGCCTGCGCACTCCAGTCGGTTACCCAGCCCATACCGGCGCCGTCCTCTCCCGAATCGAGGCTCCCCCACGGCGGCAGCGGCATATTCACCGCCGCCAGTTGAGGACGTTACGGAAGGTGGGCACGGCGCAACACCCCCAGCGGGCCCAATCTTGAATGGCCCGAACGGACTATGGGTTGGCCGCAGATCACCCGGGGGAGTGAGGTGACGACATACGCGACATTCCCCGTCACACAGGGGCATTCGCCTTGCGCCACAAGGGACGCGGGGTGTCACACAAGGCGAATTCGGGCACGCATTCCACACGCTTTCGCCGCTCTCGCCGCCCCGGCCGGCCTCACCCCCCGGAACCATGCCGACCAACAAAGTCGGAAGGAGCCGGAACATTTCGAGGCCGCCGCACGTATGGATACGTGGCCGCACCGTTGTGACAGTTGAGAGCAGCTTAGGCCAACGCCTGGACGCCTGTCCGGCGAATGGGAAGGTCGGCATCCCACGGTGCCGTTCCGTGATCCGCCGGGGAGCTCATGTCACGATCCGGCACCCGAACATCCCGAGGGGCACCCGCTCCCGCGGAACCCTCAGCACGACGGATTAGGCTGCCCTCATGCCAAAGAAGCGCTCGGGCGGAGGCCTGTCGCCCACGCAGCAGGCCGCCAAGTTCCTCGGTGTGAGTGTGCTCGCGGGGGCCGTCATGGCCGGCATCGCGCTGCCCGCGGCCGGCGCGCTCGGCCTGGCCGCCAAGGGGTCGGTGCAGGGGTTCGACGACATCCCGGCCAACCTCAGGCGCCCGCCGCTCAGTCAGCGCACCACGATCCTCGACGACCAGGGCCACCAGCTCGCCCAGGTCTACTCCCGCGACCGTACGGTGGTCGAGCTCAAGGACATCTCGCCCTACATGCAGAAGGCGATCGTCGCCATCGAGGACTCGCGCTTCTACCAGCACGGCGCGATCGACCTGAAGGGCGTGCTGCGCGCCCTCAACAAGAACGCGCAGAGCGGCGGGGTCGCCCAGGGCGCCTCCACGCTCACCCAGCAGTACGTGAAGAACGTCTTCGTGGAGGAGGCGGGCGACGACCCGACGAAGGTCGCCCAGGCCACCCAGCAGACCCTCGGCCGCAAGATCAAGGAGCTGAAGTACGCGATCCAGGTCGAGCAGGACCTGGGGAAGAAGAAGATCCTCGAGAACTATCTCAACATCACCTTCTTCGGCGAGCAGGCCTACGGCGTCGAGGCCGCCGCCCAGCGCTACTTCTCCAAGCACGCCAAGGACCTCACCCTCCCCCAGGCGGCCCTGCTGGCCGGCATCGTGCAGTCCCCGAGCCGCTACGACCCGGTCAACGACGAGGCGGAGGCCACCAAGCGCCGCAACGTCGTGCTGCAGCGCATGGCCGAGGTCGGCGACGTCTCCCAGGCGGAGGCCGACAAGGCCAAGAAGGAGCCGCTGGGCCTGAAGGTCACCCAGCCGCGCAACGGCTGCATCACCGCGGTCAAGGGCGCCAGCTTCTTCTGCAAGTACGTCGAGCAGGTCTTCCTCAACGACCCGGTCTTCGGCAAGACCCGCGCGCAGCGGGCCAAGATCTGGAACCAGGGCGGCCTCACCATCCGCACCACGCTGGACCCGCAGGCGCAGGCCTCCGTGCAGGACTCGCTGAAGTCCCACGTCTACCAGTCGGACCGGGTCGCGGCGGCGTCCGTGCTGGTCGAGCCCGGCACCGGCAGGATCGTCGCGATGGGCCAGTCCAAGCCGTACGGCTACGGCAAGAACGAGACCGAGATCAACTACTCGGTCGGCAGCGACATGGGCGGCTCGAACTTCGGCTTCCCGACCGGTTCGACGTTCAAGCCTTTCGTGGCGGCGGCCGCGCTGGAGCAGGGCAAGCCGCCCACGCAGGAGTACTCGTCGCCGTACAAGATGCCGTACCCGAGCCCGGTCCAGGCCTGCAACGGCAAGACCTGGGTCAACCAGGACCACGACAACGTCGAGAACGAGAGCACCTCGGAGCACGGCCCGTACGCGATGAAGGAGGCCATGGCGAAGTCGGTCAACACCTACTTCGTGCAGATGATCTCCGACATCGGCCTGTGCCCGGTGGCCGACATGACCGACAAGCTGCACGTGGTGCAGGGCAATGGCGACAAGCTGCCGCAGGTGCCGGCGATCGCGCTCGGCTCCAAGGGCATCTCCCCGCTGACGATGGCGAGCGCGTACGCCGCCTTCGCCTCCCGCGGCATGTACTGCACCCCGGTCGCCATCGAGTCGATCACGCGGAAGATCGGCGACGAGGAGAAGTCGCTGCCCGTGCCGCGGTCGACCTGCTCCCGCGCCATGTCGGAGAAGACCGCCGACACCGTCAACACCCTGCTCCAGGGTGTGGTCGACTCCGGCACCGGCCGCCAGGCGGGCCTGTCCGACCGCGACAACGCCGGCAAGACGGGTACGACGGACGAGCGCAAGAACGCCTGGTTCGTCGGCTACACCCCGAACCTGTCGGGCGCGGTCTGGGTGGGCAGCGCCACCCAGAAGGTGAAGATGACCGACATCACCATCGGCGGTGTCTACAACAGCCTGGTCTACGGCGGCCAGGTACCCGGCCCGATCTGGCGGGACGCGATGACCGGCGCGCTGCAGGGCAAGCCGGCCCCGTCGTTCAACCTCGTCGACATCCCGGACGCCAAGGACCGGGACAAGGACAAGCACAAGGACAGGGACCGGGGAAAAGGCCGGGGCCGCGGCAACGGGGGAGGAAACGGTGACATCGGCGGCCTGATCGGCGGTCTCTTCGGCGGCCCCACCGACGGCGGCACCGGCGGCAGCGACGCCGGCAACACCAACGGCGGCACCGTCCCGAACCCGACCTTCTCCGTCCCGCAGGGCTTCGTCCAGGGCCAGAACGGCAGCACGAACGGGAACGGCAACGGGGGGCGGCGAGGCTGAGGCGGCCCCACGGCGATGAGGCCGCGCGGGCCCCGGCCCGCGGCCGCCCTCTCCTGGGGCAGCCCCGCGTACGTCCCTTCCTGGGCCTGGGGTCAGCCGGCCAGACGCCGCTTCACGGCCGCGGCGACGCGCCCGCCCTCGGCCTGCCCGGCGACCTTCGGGTTCACGATCTTCATGACCGCACCCATGGCCCGGGGCCCCTCGGCCCCCGCCGCCCTGGCCTCCTCGACGGCCTGGGCCACGATCGCGTCCAGCTCCTCGTCGGACAGCTGCTTGGGCAGGTACGCGGCAAGCACCTCGCCCTCCGCGCGCTCCCGCTCGGCCGACTCCGCACGGCCGCCCTGGGCGAAGGCCTCGGCCGCCTCCCGGCGCTTCTTGGCCTCCTTGGTGATCACCTTGAGAACCTCGTCGTCGGAGAGCTCGCGCTTCTCCTTGCCCGCGACCTCCTCCTTGGTGATCGCGGCGAGCGTCAGCCGGAGCGTCGAGGAGCGGAGCTCGTCGCGCTCCTTGATCGCGGCGTTGAGGTCTTCGTGCAGCTTCGACTTGAGCGTGGTCATGACTCCGATTGTCGCAGCTACGACCCCGCATCCGCGCCGATTTACCGGGCGCCCCGGCCCCGCTCCCGGCGGACTCCCCCCGTCGGCCCACCCGTTGGCGGCGGACCGCCGCCCGGCCCGACCCGGCTGATTACCACCGCACGGCCCGCGCCTGAGACGATGGACACATGCGCGCGCGATACGGAGTTCCCCTGGGCATCACGGCGGTCGCTGCCGCCGGTCTCCTCTACTCGGCGGGCTTCGAGGCCCGCTCCTTCCGCCTGCGGCGGGTGACGGTCCCCGTCCTGCCCTCGGGCATGCGCCCGCTGCGCGTCCTGCAGGTCTCCGACATCCACATGGTCGGCGGCCAGCGCAAGAAGCAGCGCTGGCTGCGCTCGCTGGCCGGCCTGCGCCCCGACTTCGTGATCAACACCGGCGACAACCTCTCGGACCCCGAGGGCGTCCCGGAGGTCCTGGACGCGCTCGGCCCGCTGATGCAGTTCCCGGGGGCGTACGTCTTCGGCTCCAACGACTACTACGGCCCCAAGCTGCGCAACCCCGCCCGCTACCTGCTGGAGAAGGCCAGCGGCCGCCACGGCCTCAACGGCAACGCCCCGGCGGTCGGCGTGATCCACAACCCGTGGGAGGACCTGCGCGACGGCTTCGACGCGGCGGGCTGGCTCGACCTGACCAACACACGCGGCATCCTCAAGGTCGAGGGCGTCTCGGTCGAGCTGACCGGCCTGGACGACCCGCACATCAAGCGCGACCGCTACGCCAGGGTGGCCGGCGGCCCCTCGGGCTCGGCCGACTTCTCGATGGGCGTGGTCCACGCCCCCTACCTGCGCGTACTCGACGCCTTCACCGCCGACGCCTACCCCCTGATCCTGGCCGGCCACACCCACGGCGGCCAGCTCTGCATCCCGTTCTACGGCGCGCTGGTCACCAACTGCGACCTCGACACCGACCGCGTGAAGGGCCTGTCCACCCACACGTCCGAGGGCCACACGTCCTACCTGCACGTCTCGGCCGGCTGCGGCACCAACCGCTACACCCCGGTCCGCTTCGCCTGCCCCCCGGAGGCGACGCTGCTGACGCTGGTCGGCAAGGAGTAACCCGATCAGCACACCCCAATAGCCCCTTATACCCCTCTTACCTACCGTGAGGTCATGCCCGCCCGCATACCTCCGGCCTCCCGCGCCTCGCGCGCCTCACATGCCGCCCGCACCGCCCGCACCGCCCGCACCCGGCGGGTCCCCCCGGCTCCCCCGACTCCCCCGATCCCCCGGGACATCCCGGACCTCCCCGCGATCCCCCGCCTGGCCGCCCTGACCCCCTCGGCCGTCCCCGCGACGGCGGTGGTGGCACCCACCCGCCGGCGCCGGGCGGCGGCCTACCGCCTCCTGGTCGCGGCGACGACGGCGGCGGCCGTGGCCGTGGAGATCGCCCTCGGCTCCCCGGCCCGGGTCCTGAGCCACTTCGCGGTGCAGAGCGGCGTCTTCGCGGCGCTGGTCCTCGCCCTGTCCGCCCGCAGGGCCTGGACCGCCCGCCACCCGCTTCCCTCCGGGGTGACGGGGGCGGCCCTGCTCTACGTCACCGTGACGGCCCTGGCCCACCACCTGCTCCTGCCCCGCGGCGCCCCGTCGTTCTCGTTCACGGGCACCCCCGGCACCCACCCGCTCTGGCAGACGGCGGCGACCCACGTCCTCACCACGGCCACCCCGGTCGCGGCCCTCCTGGACTGGCTCCTCCTGACCGCCCCGGCCCGCCTCCACCTGCGCCAGGCCGGCCCCTGGCTGCTGTACCCCCTGGCGTACCTGGCCTTCACCCTCACCCGCGCCGAACTGCTCCCCCCAGGCGCCCCCGACCGCTACCTCTACCCCTTCCTCACCGCCGACCGGCACGGCTACGAGCACGTCCTGGGCAACGCCCTCCTGCTCAGCCTCTCCGTCTACGCCCTGGCCCTGCTCCTGGTGGCCGTGGACCACGCCCGCCCGGACCCGACCCACCACCCCGCCAAAACCGGATTTCGTCTCCAGCCACCAGTGGGCTAAAGTAAACGACGTCACCGCGACGAGCAGTGACATCGGGGTGTAGCGCAGCTTGGCAGCGCGCTTCGTTCGGGACGAAGAGGTCGTGGGTTCAAATCCCGCCACCCCGACACAGGTCAGAGGCCCATTCGCATGATCGCGAATGGGCCTCTGAGGGTTTGTACAGCAGCGGAGTACAGCAACCTCTATGGCTCTTGCTGGCCGTCCTCGCCCGGCCGCTCTTCCTGCTTGCGCTTGCCCTTCTTCTTGCCATCCTTCTGCTTGCTGCCACCCAGCGCCTTCCCGAGCTTCCGGAGCGCCCGCCGGGTCTCCGACGAGGGCACGTGGGTGTACACCTCCATCGTCACCGCAATCTCGGAGTGGCGAAGGATCTGCATGGCGATCCGGGGATGCACATCGAGGGCGGCCAGGAGCGAGGCGCAGGTGTGCCGGGTGTCGTGCACGCGGATCTGCCGGACGCCGGCACGGTCGCACCGCCGGTTGAACTCACGGGTGAAGTTCCGCGGCTCGACCGGGGTGCCGTAGCGGGTAGTGAAGACGAGATCCGATTCCGTCCAGAGGTCACGCGCCGCCACCTTCGCCGCCTCCTGTTCCTTCCGCCGGAGCCGGAGGGCGGTCAGGCAGATGTCCGGCAGCGGAAGCACCGCCTCGGACGCCTCGGTCTTGGCCGTGTCGGTGTGGATCAGACGCCGGCGGACCCGCTGAAGCTGGTGCCGGATGTGCAGCTCCCCCGTGTCCAGGTCCACGTCCGACCAAGTGAGCCCCAGGACCTCCCCCTTTCGGAGACCGAGGACGAGGATCAGGACGTACGCCGCGTACAGGTAGTCTCGCCACTTCTGCGCGTTCTCCAGGAAGGTGCACGCCTCCTCGACCGACCACGGGTCCGGACGCTTGCGCCGAGCCCGCTGGACCTTGACCAGCTGGGCGACGTTCTTCGAGATGCGCTCTTCCACCATGGCGTTGGTCAACGCACTGCGGAGGATCGTCCGCGCATCGTTGACCGAGCGCTTCGAGAGCGTCTGTCGGCAGCACTTCCCCTTGGCACAGCAGCGCCGCTTTTCCTCGGGCCGCTTGGGCCCGCAGCGAGCGCAGGAACTTCGTCCAAAACGGCTTCGATTCGCTGTCGCCGACCATCAGCCCGAGGATCTCGCGGTGCCCGGTGGCGGAGATCCCGGTGGCGATGACCACGGCCTGCGATGCGATCCGGTGGTTGACCCGGGCCTTGCAGTAGGTGGCGTCCAGGAAGACGTAGGGGAAGACGGTGTGGTCCAGCGGCCGTTCCTTGAACGCGGTCAGTTCCTCGTCCAGCTCACCGCAGATGCGGGAGACCTCGGACTTGGAGATCCCGCTATCCGCACCGAGTGCTTTGACCAGGTCATCGACCGAGCGGGTCGAGACACCGTGCACGTATGCCTCCATCACCACAGCGAACAACGCCCGGTCGATCCGCCGCCGGCGTTCCAGCAGAGACGGGAAAAATGACCCGCTGCGCACCTTCGGGATCTTCAGGTCCAGGTCGCCGGCCTGCGTGGTCAGCAGCCTCTCCCGGTGTCCGTTGCGCCAGGTCGTGCGCGTCTCGGCGTGCTCGCGCGGCGCGGCACCGATCACATCGGTGGCTTCGGCCTCGATCAGCTCCTGCAGGATGCGCTCGTACGCCACCCTGATTGCTTCAACTCCGTCGGCCCGACGTAGTGACTCAAGCAGCCGCATCAATTCAGACTGGGACAAGGCCATCGCGTGCTCCTCCGGTCGAACTGCCCGTTCACCAAGGAGACTTGCGCGATGGGCCTGCCCTTGTTCAGGGAGCATGCAAGGCCAGCGGATGCACGCCCCGGGCAAACACCCGCGCGTTCCGGGACCCTGCCCGGCTACACCACTTCATGGGACGCGATCCGATCAGGCCATGACCAGCCTCGGTGGCAACCCCGAGTGGGAGATGCTCGTCCGGGCATGGCTTCAGCGCGTCGCCGAACAACAACCAGGAATCTCAAGCCGCGGTCCTCTCCGCCTCACCGCACCGTCACGGTGACGAGGCCGGGATCCGGGAGTTCCGTCGGAGGGGTGTCGCCGTACCAGGAGAACTCCAGGGCCGAGAGCTTGCCGTCGCTCACCCAGACCAGCAGTTCGCCGAACAGCTCGCCGGAGTCGTCCGTGACCGTACCGGTGGCCGGGATGACGCCGTCCTCGATTGCCGCTTCCGGAACACCGGGCGGCACGTCCAGATCGACGCTCGGGGACTCACTCCCCCAGGGACGGGTGACACGGGTCTGCGCCAGTTGGTTCCTCAGCTCCTGCGCGCCCGGGAACTCCGCCGAGAGGAGCTTGACGAGGACGCGCTGTTCGAGGGGGGAGAGCGGTCTGGTGGCAGGGCGGTCCGTCATGGTGTCTTTCCTGGAAACTTGTCTTGGATGAACGCGGTTCCGACGCGGGGTATCCCGTTGACCATGGCGCCGCGGATGGTGACCGTTTCTCCGTCGATTGTACGGTCGACAACGAAACCACCGGATTCTGGAAGGTCGTCGCTCTCCCCGAGACTGTTGACGATACGCCGGAACGCTTCGGAGCGTCCTCCCGAATTCTTTACTATCTCCTCGAAGCCGTGCTTCGGGGGATCGATGACGTGTTCGAGCTTTCGCGGCGTATTGTCCATCTCGAAGGCCTTGTCAAGCGCCTCCTGAGTGCACTTCACCAATCCCGTCGGGTCGATCCACCGGAAGGGGTTGAGTATGTACACGTGATGGTTCGGCGCCGGATCAAGACCGAGTGGGTCGGGCGAAAGATAGCGTGCGGTTTCCGGATCGTAGAAACGGAAGTAGTTGTAGTGCAGCCCGGTTTCGGCATCGTGATACTGGCCGGGGAAACGCAGGGGGCAGTCCACGGAGCCGGTCTCCGCCCCGGAGCCGATCGGTGTCCCCCACAGCGAGGTACGCCGTCGCCACGCCACGGCTCCGTCCGCCGTAACCAGCTCGGTCGGCGTGCCTGCCGCGTCGGTGACCACGGCGTGGAAGCGAGGGGCGTGATCGGCGGCGGTCTCCTCCGCCAGCCGGGCCAGGAAGGAGGTCTCCGCGGCGCATCCGGAAGGCCGGTGGTGGGTCTGGGCCAGCGGGCGGTGCGTGCCGGGGGCGTACTCCCAGGTGGTCGTCGTGCCGTCGGGGTCTGTCTGCTCGGCCAGGCAGGTGTCGTCCCAGGTGAACTCCGTGCGCTCGGCCGGAGAACCGTCCTCGGCCAACCGGTACTTGGCGATGCGCCGGCCCAAGGGATCGTAGGAGTAACACCAGCGACTGCCGTCCGGCGTGACGACCTCCGTCAGGCGGTCCTCGGCGTTCCAGGCGTACGTCCAGGTCCGTCGCTCCCCGTTCAGGAGCCTGCGGATCTTGGCGACGAGCCGGCCCTGGCTGTCGTGGTCGTACGTCGTGCTGCCCGAGCGGCGGATGACCGTGCCGGTGAACTCCCTGTCACCTGGTGCCTCGTGCGCGGGTGCGGCGGCGTGCGACACGTTCCCCACCGTGTCGTATGCGTAGGTCTCGGTCCAGCCGAGCGCCCGTACGCCGGTGACGCGGCCCGTGGAGTCGAGATCGAAGCTCCGTGTGCCGGCCGTGAGTTCTCGGATCTCGGTGAGGTAGCCGTCGGCACGGTAGGCGTACTCCCGATGCTCCAGGAGGCGGCGGGCCTCGCCCGCGACCGGTGCCGACGTCAGCGACTGGACGGCGAGACGACCAGCCGCGTCCCAGCTCTGGGTGAGGGACACGTCGGCACCGAGACGGCGCTCCGTCTCACGACCGACGGCATCGTAGGCGAAGGAGAGGCTCCCCGCGAAGGAGGCCAGCGCGGTGGGACGCCCCGCCGCGTCGTACGTCCAGCAGGAGATCAGGCCGGAAGGGGTGGTGCGGCGGATCCGCCGTCCCAGGGCGTCGTAGGCGTGTGTCGTCGTCCGGCCGTTCACGGTCTCCGACAGCACCCTGCCAAGCGCGTCCCGCTCGTACACCAGCTCCGCCTCCGGACCGGCGGCGCGCGCGAGATGACCGGTGGGGGCGTACGCGTACGTCGTGACGTCTGCTGTGCCGCTCCGCTGTTCCAGGATCCTGCCGAGGGCGTCGCGGGTGAAGGCCGTGGTCTCGCCCGCACCGTTGGTCCGCGACAGCAGGCCGCCCACGGCGTTGTGCGTGTACGTGACGGTGCGGCCGTTGAAGTCCGTCTCGGCCACGAGGCGACCGGCCTCGTCGTAGGTGTACGACCAGGTGTGACCCAGCGGGTCGCGGACGGCCGTCAGGCGGAGTTCCGTGTCATAGGCGAACTCGTAGTGCGCCCCGTTCGGGTCGGTCCTTGTTGCGGGCACGTCGAAGTGGTGCGGGGTGTGCAGGGTGGTGTTGCCAGCGGCGTCCGTGTGGGAGAGCAGGTTGCCCTCGCCGTCCCAGGACCAGGTCTCCCGGGCCCCGTCGGGATGTTCGCGCCAGGCGGGTTTGCCCTCCGTCGTCCAGCCCAGGCGGGTACGGTTCCCGAGTGGGTCCGTCACCTCGATCACCCGGCCGAAGGAGTCTCGGCGGATGGTCGTCGTGTGGCCCAGCTCGTCGGTGAGGGCGAGGGGCAGGCCGGCGTCGTCGTAGGCGAAGGCGCGGGTGTGCCCGAGGGCGTTGGTGACCGCCGTCGGGCGACCCGCCGGGTCGTACGCGTACCGGCTCTCCGCGCCGAGCGGGTCGATGGTCGTCAGCAGGTTGCCCCGCTCGTCGTACGTGTGCCGCCAGAGGGCGCCGCCCGGCTCGGTCACCTCGGTCGGGAGACCGAGCGCGTTGTACACGGCCCACGCGACCGATCCGTCCGGCAGGGTGAGTTCCGTCAGATTGCCGACGTCGTCGTACGTGTACCGCGTGGTGTGGCCCAGTGGGTCCGTCACCGCGACAGGACGGGCGCCGTACTCGTCCCATTCCGTGCGGGTGACGTGTCCGAGCGGGTCCGTCTCCTCCACCACGAGGCCCTCGGCGTTGTACCGGTGGACCGAGGTGTGGCCCTGGGAGTCGGTGTACGTCGTCGTGCGGGTGGTGTCGTCGTACGTCAGGGTGCCGGAGAGGATGCCGTCGATGCCCTCGGTGCGGGCGACCCGGCCGCGGTCGTCGTAGACGTACGAGAACCAGGTGCCGTTGCGGTCGGTCCAGTGGGTGACGCGGCCCTCGGAGTCGTAGGTGAAGCGCAGGGGCTCGCCGCTGGAGTTGATGATCTCCGTGAGGTTGCCGGCGGTGTCGTAGCCGTAGCGCATCACGACCGTGCCCTCGTCGGGCGCGGTGGACGGGCGGTAGCGGGAGGGGGGTTCGTCCAGGAGGCGCAGGGCGGTGATGCGGGGGCCCTGGGTGTCAACGGCGACGTAGTAGCCGCCTGAGTGGCGGATGCCGAACGGGATGCCGTTGTCGTCGCGTTCGACGTCGATGCGGTTGTCGTTGCGGTCGCTCCAGGAGTCCAGGGCCAGGTGGAAGACGCCGAAGGAGGGGGAGGGGACGGGGGCGGCGAAGGTGCGGGTCACGCCCGTCGAGGGGTCGGTGACCGTCATCGCGCCGTCCGGTTTGCCGTCCCACTCCAGAGGCCAGCGTGGGCCCTTGGCCGGCATCGTCGGGACGCCAGGCTGCGGCACTGGGTAAACCAGGCGCATGCCGTCGGCCGCGGCGAAGACGACGCCCTCGCCGTCGATCTGGAGACACTCGTCCAGGGTGGAGATCCAGGTCGGGCCGAAGCAGACACCGCCCCGGTACGAGGAGAGGTGGGTGCGCGTGAACTCCAGAGGCAGGCTGCCGGGCAGGGTCAGGTCCGTCTGTGTCATCAGCATGGCGCCGGTCGCCACGTCGATCGGCTCGCCCACGCACGGGGTCCGCTCGGCGTTGCGGGCCGCCGGGCCCAGCTCCACCAGGTCCGGGCGGAGCGACGGCGGGCGCAACAGGAGCGGGGTGGTGTCGGCGAGGCCGCCTTCCATGCTCGCCTTGAGCAGGCCGCCGCCCGCTCCCAGCGCGCCGCCGAAGATCATGCCGTCCTTGGCGGCCTGGTTGACCTCGTCCAGGCTGAAGCCGTGCTGCAGGCCGGTCGCCATCTTCAGTGGCTGGGCCACGGCCAGGTCGACGGCGACCGATTCGACCCCGCCGAAGGCAGCGGCGACGAGGGTTCCCGCAGCGATCTCGGCCACCGTGGTGGTGACGGCGACGCCCATCGTGGCACCGAACTCGATGACCGCCTCCGCTGCCGCTACGGCGGCCCCGGAGGCCAGGCCGGCGGTGAAGAAGGCCAGTGCCACTCCGCCCGCGATGACTGCCGCGTCGATGCCGATCTGCGTCCACAGCTTGTTGATGGCGTCGTCGATGGCATCGGCGAACTTCTCCAGCGCCTTGGCCATCTCCCGCGCGGAATCCGCCAGATCCTTCAGCCAGCCGCCGCCCTCGTCCTTGGCGTAACGGCCCCAGAACTTGCTGAACGCCTCGATCGACTCACCGGTGTTGTGATGGATGATCGAGGACGCGCTGCGGTGCACGGGTGCGCGCACGTCGTCCACGGAACCGGCGAAGGTGCGCCAGGCTTTCGCGGCGTCTCTCAGCTTGCCGGCGTCGGCCTCGGGCCACCACATGCCCAGCTCGAGAAGAATGTGACGGGCTTTGTCCTCAACGCTCACCGGCACCGTCGCTCTGCTTGTCGGTCTTCACCTTGGTGAACATGCCGGCGATCAGCTGGTCGTTGTCCACCTGACCGTCCGAGAGGTCCACCAGGGCCTCGTGAATGCTCGTCAGACCGAGCACGAGCACACCCGCCGCGCTCTCGATCTTCTTCTGCTGCGGCTTGTAGGCGTTGCCGAACTTGTCACCCTGTTCGTCGTGGCCCCAGGGCTCCCCCAGACCGTCGAGGGTGTGTATCAGCGTGGTCAACGCCTTGCTCAGATCGATGGCCCCTTGGTGGAAGGCCGGTGCCGCCGCCTTGATGTCGGCGGTCTTGATGTCCAGCACCTTGCCAGGGACCTTGCCGTCGCCCACCGATGAACCCCCGTTCGCGGTCGCGGTATCCGGCCATAGGACAAGCGGGTAAAGGAAGTGTCATGTCGACCCGCGCGTATAGGTGCCCGCCGAGTGTTCGTCTCGGAGTCCTCCTGCTGGTTGGCCGTGATGGCGTTCCCAGGAGTGGGTGGGTGATCACATCGTTAGTCGGGGAGATGACCAGGAGGCCGCGGTGATGCGGGCCTGCGCCTCCGCCGGAACCCGAGGTCGAACGGGTGGCGCGTAGGCGTGCAGAGCCCTTCGGGACGCACGCCCTGGGAGCCATCTGGGAGCCGACCCGCTCCCCGATCCCCATCCCGGCCACGCGACACCAACCGAGCCCACCGCTCCCACCTGCGAAGACGCCATCAAGGCTGGCAGGCTCACCCACCGAACCTCATTCGGGACGAAGAGGTCGTGGGTTCAAATCCCGCCACCCCGACAGTGAAGTATCAGGTCAGGGGCCTGATCCGCTTAGCGGGTCGGGCCCCTGAGTGGCTCCCTGGGGCCTTTTGGGAGCCGTTTGGGCGCCACCTTCGGAATCCGGCTCCCATTCCTCTCGCACGGTGGCAGCGTCTGGACGCACCACGGGGATCCCGAAGGGCACACGCGCGACTGAGGTGCGGCACAGCCAGGCGGCCGCTGATACGGACAGCCCGTGTGTGCGCCTCCGTTCCTGATGCGCCACCCTGGGGGCTCGTCGGTCGCCGTACTGACCACCCCGCGGGACGGGCGCGGACAGATCGTCCGGATTCACGTCCCCCGGCGCGGGGCGAGCGAGTTGGACTAAGGCGCGCTTGGTTGGGACAGCGTGCTCGACGTTACCCCTGGCCTTCGTCGTCCAGGCTGCCGACACTCACCCCTTCCTGGTCGGTACGAGAGGTCGGAATGCGGCGAGGGCGGCTTCCCAGTCGGATGCGACCGGGTCGTCCGGAGGGAGGGCGGGAAGGTCCTCTGCCGCGCGCAGCACGGCGGAGGCGAGCTCCGGCGCTGTCGTCCGTGCGGCGACTCCGTCCTTGCCGGCGACCGACAGGCCGTCTTTGGTCCGTCGCACGACAAGGCCGAAGGAGGTGTCGGCACCGGTGAAGCTCAGCATGCGGGCGTAGCCTCCAGCATGCCGTCGATGTCAAGACCACCCGTGGCGACATGGGCGGCCGCGGACGCGTCGGTGAGGTTGCCGGCGCTGTCGTACGCGTAGGTTTCGCTCCAGCCATGGGCGCGTACACCCGTCACTCGGCCCATGGTGTCGATGTCGAAGCGGCGCGTGCCCGCTGTGAGGTCTGTGTGAGGGTCACGCCACTGCCCAAGTGACGTTGTGTCTCGCGCCCTGCCGCGTCATGCGTAAAGGTCAGCGCGCCCGCTTCGGACCGCAGCTGTGTCGGCCTGCCCACCGGATCGTATGTCCAGTGCGAGGCCAGTCCCGATGGGGTATCGCGTCGGACCCGGCGCCCCAGCGCGTCGTAGGCGTACGTGGTGGTGCGGCCGTTGACGGTCTCGCTCACTTTGCGATCCATCGCATCCTGGGTGAGCGCGACGTCCGTGTCCGCCTTCACCGACTGCGCGAGGCGGCCGTCTGCCGCATGAGCGAATGTCGTGACGTCCTCCGCGTCCGATCGTGGGTTTCGAGTTTCGGCGTCCGAATCTCACACCTGCTGCCGGATGGAAATCCGATCCGCCCTGACATGAGACGTGCAGTCGCTCCGGGAACAGGGAGTCCGGCCGGCACTGTTGTATCGACCGCGGGACCGACGCTGCACGGGCGGGGAACTCGGAAGCCACGAGGTCAGGTCATCTGCCCCGACAGCATCCGGGCCTGGGATCGCGACAGGCCCGTCGTGCGCTCGGAACAAGACGTACTGCTGCAGGAGGACTGCTTGATGACTGATCGGCCCTTGACGCTCATGGCGGTGCACGCCCACCCCGACGACGAGGCCACCGGAACCGGAGGGATCCTCGCGCGGTACGCGGCGGAAGGCATCCGCACCGTACTCGTGACGTGTACCGACGGCGGTTGCGGTGACGGACCGGGGGGTGTCAAGCCGGGCGATCCCGGGCACGATCCGGCGGCCGTCGCATTGATGCGCCATCAGGAACTCGAGGCAAGCTGTGATGTCCTGAAGGTCAGCGATCTGGAGATGCTGGGGTACGCCGACTCCGGGATGATGGGCTGGCCGAGCAACGACGCGCCCGGATCCTTCTGGCAGACCCCCGTGCAGGAAGGCGCCGCCCGGCTCGCGGAACTGATGAGGCATTACCAACCCGATGTGGTCGTCACCTACGACGAGAACGGCTTCTACGGCCACCCCGACCACATCCAGGCCCACCGCATCACGATGGCGGCGCTGGAGATGACCGCGCTGACACCGAAGGTGTACTGGACCACGATGCCCCGCTCGAAGATGCAGCGGTTCGGCGAGATCATGCGCGAGTTTCATCCGGACATGCCGGAGCCGGATCCGGCCGAGGCCGCCGCGATGGCCGAGATCGGTCTCCCCGACGATGAGATCACCACGTGGGTGGACACCACCGCGTTCAGCGATCAGAAGTTCGACGCGTTGGCCGCGCACGCCAGTCAGGGCGAGAACATCTTCTTCCTCAAGATGGGCAAGGAGCGGTTCGGCGAGTTGATGGGCATGGAGACCTTCCTGCGTGTCCAGGACGCCACCGGCACGGCCCTGCCCGAGAACGATCTCTTCGCCGGACTGCGCTGATCCGCTCTGCCGGGGTGGGCGGGTGGGCGGGTGACTCAGCGTGCGTCAGATGGCCCCGGCGAGTGGGCGTGGATCTCGCTCCAGCCGTGGGCACGCGTACGGCTGAAGCGGCCCACGTCATTCAGGGGGACGATCCGGCAGGGGGTGGTGGTTCAGGTGCCGGCGGGCTGTTCCGGCGGGACCGGTGTCGTCACTCCGGCGCGCACGGCGCCCGTGGACGACGGGGCGATCCGGGCCACGCTTCCGTCCCTGGCGTTGCGGGCGATGAGCGCGGGGGCGCCGGTTGCGGTTGGGATGTGCCGTACAGACCAGCCCGTCGTCTCGAAATAGGTCCGCACACGCGCCATCGCCTGAGTCGTTTCCTCCTCTGTGAGCGGCAGGGTCGACCAGGCGTGGTGGACGAAGGCGTCCTCGGATTCCTGATGGGCGCTGACGCCGTCTCCCGCCGGGGCCGGGGCGTGTCGTACGCGCAGTGCGTCGTAGATCCGGCTGGAGTGGGCGAGAGCCAGTTGCCTGGCGTGCTCGTCGGCCTGCGTGCGGAGGAAGGATGCGGGGTCGGCTGTGGACCCTTGATTGGATGCAAAGCAGGGGGAAGTCACGGAGATGGCTGCGAGGCCCTCGCCTTTGGCACGATCCACAACGCCAGTGAGAGCTGTCATCCAGAAGTCATCAGGTTCGGTTCGCATGCTGACCGAGGGGAAGGGATCGGACCAGTCGCCATCCTGTGACTGGAACTTGTAGCCCAACTTCACCCAGGCGTCTCGCGCCTGGCGTACCAGCGACTTGGCTTCGCTGCCTGGAACTCCGGTCAGCTGATAGGTGAGTCGATACTGCACGCGGTCGTCTGGTCCGCCATCATCTCGGGCGATGCATGCACCCAAAGGGCGAAGGCCCGTACGCTTGAGGCTCGGCTTGGGCGACATACCCTCCACCGCCTGATGAACGATCTCTTCCGCGCGTGCGCTTGCTTGCTGCTCGTCCATGGTGGCCTGCCTGGATTTCTTTGCGCCATTCCCGTTGCCGCCCTGCTGGCTCCCGCAAGCCGTGATGGCGACTGCCGCACACAGCAACACGATGATTGACGTAATTCGGTTCGGTTTCACCTGGCCCCTCCAGTTGCGATCTTTGCCATGTTCTTCAGTGAATCCGCCTCCCAGTACTGAGAGTGGGCAGGCATGAGTTCCCAATCCCAACCCGGAAGATGCCCATCGCCGACCTTGAAAGTGCGCCCACCGAATTCATCGGATGTCGGATCCGTCCCGTACATGACCGAGTGGTCGTCAAAGAGGTGCCTGTATGCGTTTGGATTCAGGGGTGCCAGCGGGCCGGCATCCGGTGGGGCCATGTTGACCATGTCGTTCCGAGCAGTTGCCGCCCAGACGTGATCCGCTGGAATATGCAGGTCTTTGGCGTTATCAACCCCAGCACCCGGGCTGCCGACCAGAATCGCGTTGTTCACCGGCAGGTCCGGGTAGTCACGCATTGTCTCGCCGACCACCAGAGAGCCGTAACTGTGACCCAAGATAGTGGAATTCACATGCTCTCCATGATGGGCCGCGTCAAGGCCAGCCAGAAAGTTGCTGAGCGGCCCGCGCGCATTGTCTGCCCAGTGGGTGTCGTAGGTCGCATCGGGCACGAGGCTCTGGGGAGGATCGTAACCAAGCCACAGTATCGAAGCCGTCGAATGTGTGGGATCCGTGATGCGGGCCTGGTCTTGAAGTAGTTCAGCTCTTGAAATGAGACCGTGGACACCGCTCAGGTTCGAACCGGTTCCGGGGACGTATGTCACCACATTATCGGCAGTGTTCGGGTTTCCGATGGAAACGACGGCATGCCCGAGATTATGGTTGTCGAATCCGAGTAGATAAGGTCGGGTGCTTTCGTCTCCGACGAAGTCATCATAACGGCTCTGAATCGCGTCCATGCCGTCGATCCGCCCCTGCAGATCCTTCCGCTTCGCTTCCCACTTCTGCCATGCGGCTTCGCTTTCAGGGGTCGTGACGGGGACCTCCACCTCTTCGCCCGTGTTGGGGTTGAGCTGGTGGATGGTCTGGTAGCGGGCGGGCTCCTTGGCCATCCAGGCGTCCAGTTCGACCTGGGCGGTGCCCCGGGTCTCGGCCAGCACGGTTCGGTTCGCCTCGTCGCGCACGGTGGCGGGAAGGCCGTCCATCCACCCGATCGAGTCGGGGTGGACAGCCATGTAGTCGGCCCGCTGCTCGTCGGTGAGGTTCTTCCACCACTGAGCGTTCTTCTCGGGAGTGCCGTGCTTGGGGGGTTCCTTGATCGAGTGCAGGTAGTCCTCGGCTCCCTGGAGTACGCCCGCAGTGTCCTTCTTGACGTCGGCCCAGTCCCGGCCGGAGACGGTCAGGTCGTCGTCGGCCTTCAGCGCCCGCAGCTTCGGTGCCCACTTCTCGTCGGCCGCCGTGGCTTCTTTGAGGGCGTCGGCGATGAGGTCGGCGTACTCCTGCGCGTACCGGGCGTTGGGGTTGGGGTCGAACCTGGCCGCCTGGCGGCCGATCGCGTCGGCGGTCTGGTCTCCGATCAGGGCGGTCATGGTGCCGCCTGCCGGGATCTCTCCGTCCGTCTTCTCACCGGCCGGCGGGTAGCTGACCGAGCCGTCGGCGTTCACGGTGAAGTTCCTGGCGTGCGCCTCCTCGACCGCGGCGTCCAGCTTCCCCTTGGCCGCCTCCATGCCGTACGCGAATCCGTCGAGCGCCGTGCCGATCAGGCCGCATTCGACCTGCGTGTAGTGGAAGTTCTTCGCCAGTTCCCGTAGTTGGCCATCGGCCGCGGTCGCGGCCTCCCCCTCGTTGGCCGCCCTCATGGCGGCGAGTATCTGCAGATCGATGCGGTTCTTGGCGGCGCCGGCCATGTCGCTCACCGCGCGGAAGCCGCTCGCCGCATCCGCGTACTCGGACGGCTTCAGCGCTTTCAGTGTCGCGTAGTCCATGAGATCCGGTCACCGGCCCTTCGCCTGGCCGCCGACCGCCGGCGTGTCCGCGTACTCCGTCTTCAGCTTCGCGATCTCGGCGCTGATCGCCTCGTCCGTCCTGAGCTGATCGTGACCCACCTTCTCCAGCAGGCCGGACAACCTCTCGCAGCGTCCGCTCACATGCCGGACGTACTGCTCCCAGGACGTGTGGACCTCCCGCCGGGCGGCGGCGGTCAGGCACCCGGCGTCCTTGCCGAGGCCCTTCTGCGCGTCCGCCAGTTTCGCCAGCGCCTTGCCGATGTCGCCCCGCAGCCCGCCGACGCCGACACCCGCCTTGGACCACGCGGCCTTGTCGGACCTGAGCCTTCCGGGCCCGCCGGCACTTCCCCCGCCGCCGGGGTCGGCCACGTGGTCGATCTGCATGTGGCCGGTGCCCCGTTGGGCCGCGGCGGTCTTGAGCTGCTCCCATTCGTCCCACGCCATGCGTGGCCCCTCCCCCGTGTCCCGTCGTACGTCGCCGGGATCCTGTCAATGTGCGCCCGCAACGCTGCGGTGGTCGAAAGCACAGTAATGACGCCGCCTCAAGTGACCCATCGGTACCGGCCACCAGCCCGTATGAGTACGCGTACTCATACGGGCTCGGTGTCGCCGGTGAGTGTCGGGGCGAGGTGCGGGTGGCGGGTCTGGGTGGCGTCGAGTTGGTTGTGCGTGCAACTGGCCGGGGTTTCGAGGCGTGTTGGTAGGGTGATCGTCGAAGCCGAGTGATCGCGGCGTGAAGTACTCGGCCATCGCTCTCCTGCGCCCCAGGTCGATGAGGACCGCATTCCGGCCGGGGCGACCGGGCGCGATGGCCGTGGTGACGGGGGATTCCGTAAGGTGCGGGCGCCAGGTGATCGGGCGACCGCGCCCGCAGGTGGTGCCTTCTGCTCCGATGCGCGCAGAAGGGCTTCTTGGCTACTGGGACGAGAATCCCCGAGCTGCGACATGTCGGCGTATACGGGGGCATGTTGTCCCTCATACGCAAGAAAGGGAGCATGATATGAAGCTGCGAATCGGTCGTGTCGGCGCGGGGGCGATGGCGTTGGCCGCTGCGGCCACGTTGATGGCGGGTGCCGGGAGCGCCTCCGCCACGACGGATCCCGGGGTGCCGTGGGACCACACGTACTCGGCTCCGGGTGTGCGGGTCTACGTCAAGGAGTACGGCGACGTCATCTCCGTGTGCGACACGAAGGCGAACGGGGAGCCGGCCACGGTCCAGGTCCGCGCCACCGACGTGTGGCCCTACAACTACGAGATGACGGCCAGCGGTGGCGTCAACAGCTGCAAGAGTCACCGGGCCAGCGACGGCGGCAAGTACAACCTGAGCGAGCGCGGCATAGACCTCGCCTTCGACGGCGACGGCGGCTACTGGTCGGGCGAGGGCTACTTCCTGAACGACCACTGATACGCCGGTCGGTGCCTGACCCGTGGGCGCAGGTCGTCCACGGGGTCGCTGCGGCACGGACGGGGGGCAGCCCGCGCGGGGTGTCCCCCGTCCGGCCGACGGGGCGCCGGCCCGCACGCGCCGTCGGAGGTCGTGCCGGCGTCGTCATGTGGGCGCCACGCGGATCGGGGCGGTGGTTCGCCGGGGGTTCACCGGGGGCTGGTGCAGTGGGGCGCGTTGGCACCCCTCCGTCCCGTTCGGGACGCCTCAAGGAGTCGATCCATGCACAGACCGTCCCGTAGCCGTCTCGCCACCGCCACCGCGCTGCTGGCCGCCGTCGCCGTCACGGTCTCCGCGGGCGCCGGCGCCACCGACACCGCACACCAGGCCAGGAACGCCGTCCAGGGCGGCAAGGCCAGGAACGTCATCCTGCTGATCGGCGACGGCATGGGCGACTCCGAGATCACCCTGGCCCGCGACTACACGGTCGGCGCCGGCGGCCGCCTGAACATGGACCGGTTCCCGCTCACCGGCGCTTACACCACCTACGCGGTCCACGCCGACGGCACCCCGGACTACGTCACCGACTCCGCGGCCGGCGGCACCGGCTGGGCCACCGGCGTCAAGACGGTCAACGGGCGGATCTCCAAGACGCCCGGCACCGACAAGGCCGTACCCACGGTTCTCGAGCTGGCCCAGAAGAACGGCTACGCCACCGGCAGTGTCACCACCGCCGAACTCACCGACGCCACCCCGGCCGTCCTCGCCTCCCACGCCACCGACCGTTCCTGCCAGGGTCCGGCCGACATGGCCAAGTGCCCCGCCGACACCATCGCCGCCGGCGGCCCCGGGTCGATCGCCGAGCAGTCCGTCAGCCACAAGGTCGACGTGCTCTTCGGCGGCGGCAGGCAGCGGTTCGAGCAGAAGGTCACCGACGGCCGGTACAAGGGTCTGACCGTCACCGATCAGGCGCGCAGGCTCGGCTACCAGGTGGTCACCGACGACGCCTCGATGAAGGCCGCAAAGCCCGGCAGGCCGGTGCTCGGCCTGTTCGCCGGCGGCAACGTGCCGGTCGAGTGGACCGGCAGGGCGGCCGCCGTCGGCGGGACGGACCCCCAGCGGTGCGTCACCTCCAACCCGGGCCGCCCGTCGGGCACTCCGAGTCTGGCGGACTCCGCCACCAAGGCGATCCAGCTGCTGGAGGCCAAGCAGAAGCACGCCCGGAACGGCTTCTTCCTCCAGATCGAGGGCGCCTCGATCGACAAGCAGGACCACTCCGCCGACCCCTGCGGCCAGATCGGTGAGACGGCCGCGTTCGACCGCGCGGTGAAGGTCGCCCGCGACTACGCGGCCAAGCACCCCGACACGCTCGTGGTCACCACCGCCGACCACGGCCACACCAGTCAGATCGTCCCCCTGGAGGCCACCCCGCCGGGGCTGTCCTCGACCCTGGTCACCGACGAGGGCCGGCGGCTGAAGGTCAACTACTCGACCAACACCCCGGGCCGGTCCCAGGAGCACACCGGCACCGAGGTCCGTATCGCGGCCCAGGGCCCGCTGGCCTACCGCGTCCTCGGCGTCACCGACCAGACCGACCTGTTCACCACGCTGCGCGAGGCGCTGCGCCTGAGGTGAGCGCGCGGTGTCCCGCACCGGCGTCCCGCACAGGAGCCCCGCACCCGTGTCCCGCACCGGTGTCCCGCACCGACAGGAGAGCGTGCCGTCCGCCGGGCGGCACGCTCTTCGTCAGTCCCCCGCGCCGACCGTGGGCCGTGCCGTGGGGAAGCGCGGTGTCGCCGGGGGCTCCCCGACGGCTCGGGTGGGAGCCGACGACGGAGTGGGGAACGCCGGCGGGGTCGGCCGGACGCGGGGGCTCGGGGGCGCGGAGCGCGGGGGCACCGAGCGCGCGTCCGGGGTCTGCGGGGGGTTGGGGGCCGTCGACGGGAAGGGGGACGCCGAGGGGGAGGGGCGCGCAGGGGTCGAAGGGCGGGGTGTGGGCGTCGACTCGGTGGTGGGGGCCGGCGGGGCGAGCGGGGTGACCGGGCGGGGCGGGGGGGTGTGGGCCGTCAGGCGGAGGGGAACGGCGATCAGGGCCGCCGCCGCGCAGGTGAGGGCCGCACCGGCCGCGGTGCGCAGCAGGCGGCGGCGGGTCGCGGTGCGGCGGACCCGCTCGTAGTGGCCGGGGGGCGGCGCGAGGTAGTCGGGGTGGGCGGGGCGGAGGATGACCGTCAGGGGGTCGTCGGGGCCGGGGCCGCGCTCCGGGACGTCGTCAACGCGTGTGGTCAAGGCTCCTCCTCAGGTGGTCGCGGAGCAGTTCGCGGGCCGCGTGGAGGTCGGCCTTGACGGTTCCTTCCTTGCGCCCGGTCAGCACGGACACCTCCCGGATCGGCATGTCAGCGTAGTAGTGGAGGAGGATCGGGACGCGGAGCCGTTCGGGCAGCGACTGCACCAGCAGGCGCACCGACGGGTCGGCCGGCTCGGCGTGCGGGCGGATGGCCGCCTCCACGGTGACCCGGCGCACCGCCCGGCGCTCGCGCTCCAGTTTGCGCCAGTGGTCCCGGACCAGGTTGGCCGCGGTGACGTAGAGGAAACCGCGGGGTTCCTCCACGGACGTCCAGCGGGCCCACAGCCGGGTGAACGCCTCCGAGGCGACCTCGTGCGCCGTCTCGTCGTCGTCGACGAGACGGCGGCACCAGCCGGCCAGGCGCGGGTACAGGGCGGCGAACAGCTCGGACGCCGCCCTGTCGCGGGACCTTCTCGAGGACCTTTTCAACGCTCTCCAGAGTTCTGCGGGCTCCGGGCTCGGGGCTCGGGGCTCCGGGCTCAGGGCTCGGGGCTCGGGGCTCGGGGCTCCGGGCTCCGGGCTCAGGGCCGTGGCGGCGGCTCGGGCCGGGTCGCGGGTCCGGGCGCGCTGCGGACGGACGGACCCGTGGCCCGTCCCGTGCCGCCCGGCGGTCAGTTCGCCGTCGTACTGCCAGTCCCGGGCGTCAGGGCGTGGCGGTCAGGGCGGCGAAGACGATCACGTTGTCCCGGTAGCCGTCGCCGGCGCGTGGGCCGCCGCAGGTGATGAGCCGCAGCTCGGGGCGGTTCACATTGCCGTAGACCTCGTCCGTCGGGAAGTGCGACTTGGCGACCGTCCGTACGGAGCCCACGGTGAACCGCGCCGACGTGCCGTTCCCCAGGCGCACCTCGATCCGGTCGCCCCGGTGGAGCCGCGCCAGGTGCCGGAACACCCCGTCGCCGTAGCGGCCGACCGTCACGTGGCCCAGGAGGACCGACGGGCCGAGCTGCCCGGGAGTGGGCGAGTGGCCGTACCAGCCGGCCTGGTCGTGTGCCGTGACGGGCGGCACCCGCACCGTGCCGTCGGGCGCCAGGCCCAGGCGCATGACGGGGGTGTCCACGCCGATGGCGGGGATGCGCAGCCGGACCGGGACCGAGCGGGCCAGGGCGTGCGCCGCCGCCCCCGTGGTCCCCGCGGAGGAGGGCGGGTGCGACGGCGCGCCGGCGGACCGCTGCGGTGCGGTGGCCCCCGTCCGCGGGGGGTGGGCCGCACCGGTGCCGTGGTCGGCGCCGCACGCCGTGACCGCCAGGAGCAGGGCGGCCGTCATCGCGGCGGCGCGCACGCGCCCCAGGAACGGGCCGCCGGGGTCTGTCCGCCCGGGACACACGCGCCCGGCGGGGGCCGACGCATCGCACGCCCGGCCTCCGGACGCGTGCCCGGCGGACGCCCGCCCGGCGGACGCCTGCTCCGCGGACGCGTGCCCGGCGGTGGCTCGCCCGGAGAGCCGGATCATGCCCTGGTCGCCCGCCGGCGGCGTACGACGAGGAAGCCCGCGCCGCCCACCGCGAACGCCGCGGCGGCGCCCCCCGCGATCAGCTCCGTGCCGGTGCCGGAGACGGCGGACGCGGACTTCTCCGACACTCCGGTGTCGGGCGCGCCCTTGGGCACGACGGCGACCTGGCCGCCGCGGGACGGCGCGCGGGTCGGCGCCGCGCTCGGGACCGGGCGGGCGGGGGCCGGCGCCGCACTGGGCTCCCCGGTCCTGGGCTCGGTGGGGGCCGGGGAGGCGGGGGCCGGGTTCCGGGTCGGGGCCACGGTGGGGACCGGGGAGGCCCCGCCGGCGAAGGCGGGCACGGTGCTCGCCAGTACGGCGGTGCACGCGAGTGCCACGGCGCTGAGGACGGTGCGGCGCATGGGGTGCTCTCTTTCGCTCATGGGTCGGTCGGTTCCGGTTGGTTCGGTCGGTTCGGTCGGTTCGGTCGGTTCGGTCGGTTCCGATCGGTGGACCGGACCGCCCTGCCGGCCGGCGGACCTGATCGGACCGGACCGGACCGGACCAGATCGGACCTGATCGGACCGGACCGGGTCGGATCGAGCGGAGAGACGAGGCCGGGGTGGGGCGGGTTGTAAAGGGACGGCAAAGTCCCCAACGGGGGCCCGGAGTTCGGTTTCTGGATGCGGTGAACTTTCATCTTTTTTCGCGAAACGGCCATCCGATCGCCGCTCCGCTCCGTATCACCTACAAGGAACTTCCGGTGGGAGGAATGACATGGCGATCTTCAGCGCGCTGTTCCCTGCAAAGCACCGTGACCACGGTGGACGCAGCGGCCACGGTGGCCACGGCGGCCACGACCACGGCAGCGGATCCGGGCACGGCGGATTCTCGGGCCACGGACGCCGGCACGGCCGCGGCGACCACAGCGGTGGCCACCGGGGTCACGGTCACCACTGACCTCGGACCGAGCGGACCGGTGATCGAAAGACCCGGTCCGCTCGGACGTCCGGTCACGAGGAACACCTGCCATGGCGCGTCTTCTGCGGCGTCTGCTGTCAGTGGGCGGGGAGTCCGACGCCGTTGTCGAGGCTGCCCCGGCGCTGACGCCGCGCGAGGTGTTCCGGCGTTTCTGGCCGTATACGCGAGGGCGCCGGCGGTGGCTGGTGCCCCTCGTGCTGTTCAGCATGGCCGGGCCGCTCGTCGACGCGGGCGAGCTCTGGCTGTTCAAGGTCGTGGTGGACGAGGTGCTCGTTCCCCGCGACCTCACTCCGCTGTTCTGGATCGCGCCGACGTACCTCGGGCTCATCCTCGCCTCCGGCGTCCTCGGCTTCGCGGACGACATGATCTCGGCGAACGTCAGCGAGCGGTTCCTGCTCACGTTGCGCGCAGACGTCTTCCGCCATGTCCAGGGGCTGTCGCTGGGCTTCTTCGAGCGGCGGCGCCTCGGTGACGTGCTGTCGCGGGTCACGGGCGACGTGGACGCCGTCGAGACGTTCCTGCTGTCGGGGATCGCCGACGGGCTCTACTACGTGCTCCAGCTCGGCGTCTTCCTCGGCCTGCTGTTCTACCTGGGCTGGGACCTCACGATCCTGGCGCTCGTCATCGTGCCGCTGTTCTGGGGCGCCGCCCGGCACTTCTCCCGGCTGATCAAGGAGGCGTCGCGGGAGCGCAGACGGCGCAGCGGCTCGCTGACCGCGGTCGCCGAGGAGTCGCTGGGCAACGTGGCGCTGGTGCAGGCGTACAACCGGCAGGCCTGGGAGGAGCGCCGCTTCGAGCGGGAGAACGTGGGCAAGTACCGCGCGGCGATGGCCTCGGTGCGGATCCGGGCCGTGTACCGGCCGCTGGTCGAGCTGATCGAGGTGTGCGGCGCCCTGGCCGTCATGGGTTTCGGCACCTGGAAGCTGGCCCAGGGCCAGCTCAGCCTGGGCGGGCTGCTGGTCTTCCTGGCGCTGATCGGCAAGCTCTACGGCCCGGTCCGCGACCTCTCCCGGCTGGGCGCCACCTTCTACGCCGCCGCCGCCTCCGCCGAGCGCATCGCCGAACTGCTCGACCAGCGGCCGCAGGTCGTGGAGTCCCCCACCGCCCGGCGGACCGGGCGGACACGCGGCGGGATCGAGTTCGACGGGGTGTCCTTCCGCTACCCGGGCACCTCCCGCTGGGCGCTGTCCGACGTGTCCTTCCACGTCGCGCCCGGCGAGACCCTGGCCCTGGTCGGGGCCAGCGGGGCCGGCAAGTCCACGATCGCCAAGCTGCAGCTCCGCTTCTACGACCCCGACCACGGCACCGTCCGGCTCGACGGGACCGACCTGCGGGAGCTGTGCCTGGCCGACGTGCGCGACAACGTCGCCGTGGTGCTGCAGGAGACCCTCGTCCTGCACGGCTCCGTACGGGAGAACATCGCCTACGGCCGGCCCGACGCGAGCGAGGCGGAGATCGTCGCCGCGGCGCGGGCGGCCGACGCCGACGAGTTCATCCGGCTGCTGCCCGAGGGCTACGACACCGTGGTCGGCCAGCGCGGCCGGACGCTGTCCGGCGGGCAGCGCCAGCGGCTGGCCATCGCCCGCGCGATGATCAGGGACGCGCCCGTACTGCTCCTGGACGAACCCACCACCGGCCTCGACGCGCAGTCCGGACGCCGGATCATGGAGCCGCTGCGCCGGCTCATGGAAGGCCGGACCACCGTGGTCATCTCGCACAACCTGCTCACCGTCCAGGACGCCACCCGGATCGTGGTCCTGGACCACGGACGGGTCGTGGAGTGCGGCAGCCACGACGAGCTGTTCGTACGCGACGGGACGTACGCCCGGCTCCAGCGGCTGCACGCGCTGACCGCGCCGCCGGTCGCTCCCGCGGCACCCGCCGCTCCCGCGGGGTCCGCGGCGCCCGTTGCTCCCGCGGCGCCCGCGGGATCCGCGGGGCCCCCGGCGGACGTCCGGCGGGGCCGGAACGGGACGGTACGGCCATGACCGCCACGCGCATCGAGTCCGCCACCGGGTTCGCCACCGCCACCGGGTCCGCCCTCCCGCTCGCGCCGGGCACGCGACCGATTGCCGGGTACGAGGTCCTGGCGCATCTGACCCGCACCGGCTGGCTCGACCTGTACGACTCCTGGAGCGCGGAACGGGCCTGCCGGTGCGTCATCAAGGTCGTACGTCCCGACCGCGGCGCCGAGGAGCATCTGGCCGAGCGGCTGCTGCGCGAGGGCCGCTGGCTGCGGGAGTTCACCCACCCGCACCTGGTCCGGGCGTACGAGTCCTTCACCTCGCCGCAGCCGCTGGTCGTCCTGGAGACGCTGACCGGCGAGACGCTCGCCCACCTCGTGCACCGGCTGCGGCGGCGGCCGTCCGCCACCGACGTGGCCCTGCTGGGCACGCAGCTGTGCTCCGCGGTCCACTACCTGCACGGACGGAACCTGCTGCATCTGGACCTCAAGCCGTCCAACGTGGTCGTGGAATGCGGGCACGCCAAGCTGCTCGACCTCAGCGTGGCCCGCCCGCCCGGGGACGCACCGCCCGGGGTGGGCACGTTCAGTTACCTGGCCCCGGAGCAGGCCCGCGGCGGGACCCTCACCACCGCGGCGGACGTGTGGGGCATCGGGGTCACGCTGTACGAGGTGGCGAGCGGGGACGTGCCGTTCGACCGGGGGGAGACCCTGCCGAGCGGGGAGGGGACGTACGGCCGTGGCACGGGGGACGACGACTGGTACCCGCAACTGGAGGCGGACGCCCCGCCGATCGCCTCGCGGCGGCGGCTGCCGGCACCGCTCGCCGCGGCCATCGACGGCTGCCTGCGGGAGGACCCGGCGGACCGACCCACGGTGCCGGAGCTGTGCGCGGCACTCGCCGCGCTGCTTCCCGGCCCCCAGCCGGGCGAGGCCTGACCGGCCGCGGGCGGGCGAGGCCTGTACCTGGCCCGCCGCACCGGGTGCCTGCGCCTGACGGCGGCGGCAGGTCGCGGGACAGGTCGCGGGCGGGCCTGGCGCACCTGCCGGCCGCGGCGACCGGTCCCGGCATCGCCGCGCCCGCCCGGCCGCGTCCGGGACGCCCGCCGGGCCGGCGTCCCAGGGGGCCGCCCGGCCGTGTCCGGGGCATGGGTGCGGGCGGCGGCTGTGGCGCGGTCGTAAGCCTCGGCATGTCCGTGTGGCGGTCCGGTCATGGCCTGGGCACCGCCTGTGGCCGGGAGCCGGCGCGCGTCCGTGACGCCTGGTCCGCGTGGCAGCCGTCCGTGTCGCCGCCCGCCCCTGCGCCGCCCGCCCGTGCGGGCGCCGGGCGCCGGTCCGTGTCGTCGTCCGCTGGTCGCGGCCTTGCGGACGGACCCGTAGCTCCCTGGGCCGACGGCCCGTCAGGCCTCCGCGCCCGCGGCGAAGCGGGCCGTGGCCAGGACCGTGCCGTCGGGTGCCGTCAGCCGGGCGCCGGCCAGGGTGGCGGGGTCCACGGCGGCGGGGGCGCCCCAGGAGCCCTGGCCCTCGTGCAGGGTGAAGGTGCCCACCCGGATGACGCTGCCGTCCTTGCGCACCAGCTGACAGGCGGCCTTGCCGCTGTACGCCGGGCCGGCCCGGGGGAGCTCGACCGACATGTAGACCCAGCCCGGCGTTCCGGGGTGGGCGTAGACCTCGCCGGCCGGGCGCCCGACTGCCGCCCGGGCGGACGTCAGCCCGCCCCACATCATGCCGGGGCCCTGTCCCGCGGACTGGGCGGGCCGCACGGTCACGGTGTCCTCGATCGCGGTGCCCACCGCCCAGCCGCCGAACCCGACGGCGAGGGCCAGCGCGGCGGCGAGCCCCGCGGTCCAGGGCCGCACCCGGGCGAGCGGTCCGGTCCGCGCCGCGCCACCGGCGTACGCCAGGGCGCCGGAGCGCACCGGCTGGGCACCTGGCCCCCGGCCCTGCGGCCGCCCCTCCCGCCCAGGGCCCTCACCCCCGTGCACCTCGGGCCCGTGCGTTTCGGGTCCGTGCACCTCGGGTCCGTGCGTTTCGGGTCCGTGCACCTCGGGTCCGTGCGTCTCGGGTCCGTGCACCTCAGGCCCGTACGTCTCGGGTCCGCGCGTCTCGGGCGCGAGTGCCCCGCCCGTCCCCGCGCGTGCCCGCCGCCTGCGGATCAGGCCCGTGCGCCCACGCCCGCCGCGTGTGCCCGCCTGGTGCCCGCCTGTCTCCTGCCCCTGTGCCTCCCGCGCCTGCGCGTCCCGCCCCTGTACGTCCGCCGCGCACACGTCCGGCGCACGCACATCCTGTGCACGCACATCCTGCGCGCGTGCCCCGTTCGCCGTCGCCGCGAGCCGGGTCAGGGCCTGGGCGACCCTGGTCTCGAAGCCGACGGGCGGCTCGCTGCACGGCAGCAGGCCGATCAGCCGGTCGCCGGTCTGGGTCAGCTGCTCCACGTGCTCGCGGCAGTCCGCGCACTGCTCGAGATGCGCGACCGCGCCGGCCCGCTCCCGTCCCGGCAGCACGCCGAGGG
Organism: Streptomyces sp. NPDC004065; assembly: GCF_044903565.1. NCBI lineage: Bacteria > Bacillati > Actinomycetota > Actinomycetes > Kitasatosporales > Streptomycetaceae > Streptomyces > Streptomyces sp. NPDC004065. Next base: position 176,280 of record NZ_JBJDQT010000005.1, read on the forward strand.
CGAGTTCGGCGCCGAGCTCGCGCAGCTTCTCGCAGGTCACGTCAGCGGCCATGGTCACCTCCCCGGGGCGAGGGGGAGGCGAGCATGTGCCGCAGCTTGCCCATCGCCGCCCGGATGCGGGTCTTGGCGGTGCCCAGCGGAATCTGTTCCCAGTCGGCGATCTGCTGGGCGGTCATGCCGTAGATGCCCGCCATCACCAGGGCACGGCCCTGTTCGGGAGGCAGCTCCGCGACGGCGGCCCGCAGCCGGGACGACGCCTCGTCGGCCAGCGCGAACTGCTCGGGCGTCTCGCTGACCACCCCCAGAACGGCGTCGAGGTCCTCCGGGGCCAGCGGTTCCGGCCGCCGGGAGCGCACGGTGTCGATGGCCAGGTTGTGGGCGATCGTCGTCAGCCAGGTCATCACCGAGCCGCGGCGGGAGTCGTAGATCTGCGCGTGCCTCCAGGCCCGCTCGAAGGTCTGCTGGGCGATGTCCTCGGCCAGCTGCGGGTCCCCGGTGACGGCGATCGCGACGCCGAAGACCCGGTGCTGGAACCTCCTGACGAAGCCGACGGCGAGTTCCGGATCGCCGGTGGCCAGCCCGGACAGCAGAGCCTCGTCCGGGAGACGGCCCACGGGGAACGGGAACCTCGGCATGTCCGTATATACGGTTCGCCGACGCCCGGGGATTGCCCGACCGTTTCGGAATCCCATGTTCCGATTCTGCTCCCGTGCGGCGGAACGCGCGCTCAGAGGAGATCGGCCAGGCGGTGCACCTGATCGGGGTCGAGGCCGTAGCAGTACAGGACGACCTCGTCGGCTCCCAGGTCGCCGTAGGCGGTCAGCGCCTCGCGGATCTCCCGCGCGGTGGTGAGCAGCCCGGAGACCATGCGGTCGGGCGCGCCGGTGAAGGCGTAGTACGCGTGCATGCGGGCGCGGGCGTCCTCGACGGTCCGGTCCGGGCCGAGGGCGACGTTGACCTGCGCGACGATGCGCGGGGCGCCGGTGCGGCCGTACCGCGTCCACTGGGCGCGGACGGTGTCGAAGAGGCCGCCGGCCCAGGACGGGGGCGCGGCCGCGAGGAAGCCGTCGCCCCAGCGGGCCACCCGCTCCAGGGCGGCGGGCCGGAAGCCGCCGAACAGCACCTCGGGCCCGCCCGTGCGGGCGGGGGCGGGGCCGATCGGACCGGTCCGCTCCACGGCCTGCCCGCCGTCGTCCACCGCCTGCCCGCCGTCGTCGTACGGTGCGCCGGACCACAGGCGGTGGAGCAGCGCCATCTGCTCGTCCATGCGGCGGCCCCGGGTGCGGATGTCGGTGCCCGCGGCGCGGTGGTCGTCCTCCCGGCCGCCGACGCCCAGGCCCAGTACCAGCCGGCCGCCGGTCATCCGGTCCAGGGTCGCCGCCTGTTTGGCGAGCAGGGGGGTGTCGCGCAGTGGGGCGAGCAGGACCTCGGTCTGCACGCGGATGCGGGAGGTGGCGCCGGCCAGGACGGCGAGGGCGACCAGCGGTTCGGGGTTGTCGTACACCAGCCGGTCGAGCAGGCCGAGGGTGGTGAAGGGGCCGGCTTCGGCGCGCCGGGCCCAGGTGAGAAGGCCGGCCGGGTCGCCGATGGGCAGGCCGATACCCACGTTCATGAGGAGCCTCCAAAAGGAGAGGAAGGGTCGACAAGGGCTGCTGCCGCCCCTCCGGCACCTCGATGAGGTGGAACGCTCCCGCTCTGCGGCGTACTTCCGGGGAGGTCGCTTCGAAGTGCCACCAGCCTAGGGGCGGTCGGGCGCCGCGGGCCACTGGATTTACGGCCGGGACCGGGATGCACGGCCGGGACCGGGATGCACGGCCGGAACCACGATGCACGGCCGGAACCACGATGCACGGCCGGAACCGCGATGCGCGGCTGGAACCGCCCCCGCCGGTGCGGCAGTCTCCTCACTCGTGGGGAGCGTTCCGTATCAGAGTGGTGCGCCGGGCGGCGCCGGCGCGCACATGGTGGTGTGCGGGGACGACGCGCTCGCGCACCGGCTGGCCGCCGAACTGCGCGGTGTGTACGGCGAGCACGTCACGCTGGTCGTGCCGCCCGCCGAGCGTGCGGTGCGCCCGCCGGTGGTGGGGCGGGCGCGGGGCGCCTCGGCGCTGCTGGACCGGGTGGTGAGCGCGACCGTGGGCCGGGCCTCGGGCAACGGCACGGGCGGCGGGGGCGGTCCGGGGAGCGGGGCCGGCAGCCGGGCCGGTGCCGGGTCCCGGCCGGGCGCGGGGCCGGGCAGCGGGGACCGGCCCCCGGCGGCCGACCGCGTGCTGGAGGCCGGTGAGGCGACCGAGGCGGTGCTCGCGGAGGCGGGTGTGGAACGGGCGGCGGCGCTCGCCCTGGTGTACGACGACGACGAGACCAACATCCGCGCCGCCCTCACCGCCCGCCGGCTCAACCCTCGGCTCCGGCTCGTCCTGCGCCTGTACAACCGCCGATTGGGCCAGCACATCGAGGAACTCCTCGACCAGGCCGCCACCTTGGCGACGGGCGACGGCGACGGCGAGGACGGGTACGCGGCGGGCGGCGACGCCTCCACGACCGTGCTGTCGGACGCCGACACCGCCGCGCCCGCGCTGGCCGCGAGCGCCGTGGCCGGCACCACCAAGGTCGTGCAGACCGACGGGCTGCTGCTGCACGCGGTGGAGCGGCCGCCGCCCGCGCCGGGGCAGGTGGCCGATCCCGGGCTGTGCACACTGGCGCTGCTGTCGGCGACCTCCAGCGACCCGGCGGGCGCGGACGGGTCCGAGGGCAGCGGGGAGCAGCGGCCGCGGCTGCTGCCCGACGAGGCGATGGTGCGGGAGGCCACCGGGCGCGGGACGGTGGTGCTGGAGCAGGTGTCCTACGCCGCGGGGCCGCCGTTGCCCGCCGGGCGCGGCGGTGGTGTGGTCACGGCGCTGACGTCGTTGTTCTCGCGGCGGCTCCGCTGGTCGCTGGCGGGGCTGGTGGCGTGTGTGTTCGCGCTCGCGGTGGCGCTGTGGCTGGTGACCGGGGTGCATCCGCTGGGGGCGCTGTATCTGACGCTGCTGGACCTGTTCGCCATCGACGACCCCGCGCTGGGGCAGCCGACCGGCCGGCAGGTCCTCCAACTGCTGTCCGGGCTGGTGGGGTTGCTGCTGCTGCCGGTGCTGCTGGCGGCGGTGCTGGAGGCGCTGGGCACGTTCCGGACGGCGTCCGCGCTGCGCAGACCGCCGCGCGGACTGGGCGGGCACGTGGTGCTGCTGGGACTGGGCAAGATCGGTACCCGGGTGCTGACGCGGCTGCGGGAGCTGCACATCCCGGTGGTGTGCGTGGAGTCCGGCCCGCACGCCCGGGGCCTGGCCACGGCGCGGCGGCTGCGGGTGCCGGTGGTGCTCGGGGACGTCACCCAGGAGGGGGTGCTGGAGGCCGCGAAGATCCACCGGGCGCACGCGCTGCTCGCGGTGACCAGCGCGGACACCACGAACCTGGAGGCGGTGCTGTACGCGCGGTCGTTGCGGCCGGATCTGCGGGTGGTGCTGCGGCTGTACGACGACGACTTCGCGACCGCGGTGTACCGGACCCTGCGGGCCGCGCATCCGGGGGCGCTGACCCGGAGCCGGAGCGTGTCGCACCTGGCGGCGCCGGCGTTCGCGGGGGCGATGTTCGGGCGGCAGATCCTGGGGGCGATCCCGGTGGAGCGGCGGGTGCTGCTGTTCGCCTCGGTGGTGGTGGGCGGGCATCCGCAGCTGGAGGGGCGGACGGTCGCGGAGGCGTTCCGGGCGGGGCACTGGAGGGTGCTGGCGCTGGACACCGCCGCCCGGACGGGCACCCCGGGCGGGGAGCGGCGCGAGTCCTCCGGGGAGGGCACGGGCGAGGACGGCGGGCGGGGGCTGGTGTGGAACCTGCCGGGGACGTACGTGCTGCGCGGCGAGGACCGGGTGGTCCTCGCCGCGACCCGGCGCGGGCTGGCGGAGCTGCTGGGGCGCAGGTCCCGCGAGCCCGCGGGCGGGTGAGCCGACCGACGCGGGCGCGTCGGCGGGGCCGGTCAGCCTGACAGGTGGCGGGCCGGTCAGCCGAGCGGGCGGCGGGGCCGGCCAGCCCGGCAGGTGCGGGGCCGGCCAGCCCGGCGTGGCGGGGCAGGTCAGCCCGGCAGGTGGCGGGCGGCGAAGTCAAGTTCCAGGCGGAGCTGCTTGATGCGCTCGTCGACCACCAGGGAGCCGTGGCCGGCGTCGTAGCGGTAGACCTCGTGGGGGACGCCGCGGGCCTCCAGGCGGGTGACGTAGTTGTCGACCTGGCGGATGGGGCAGCGCGGGTCGTTGACGCCGGCGGAGATGTACACCGGGGCCTTGACCTGGTCCACGTAGGTGAGGGGGGAGGAGGCCTCGAAGCGTTCGGGCACCTCCTCCGGGGTGCCGCCCAGCAGGGTGCGGTCCATGGCCTTCAGGGCCTCCATCTCGTCGTGGTAGGCCGTCACGTAGTCGGCGACCGGGACGGCGGCGATGCCCAGGGTCCACGCGTCCGGCTGGGTGCCCAGGCCGAGCAGGGTGAGGTAACCGCCCCAGGAGCCGCCGGTGAGGACCAGGCGCTCGGGGTCGGCCAGGCCCGAGCCGATCGCCCACTTACGGACCGCGGCGATGTCCTCCAGCTCGATCAGGCCGACCCGGTGCTTCAGGGCGTCCGTCCAGGCGCGGCCGTAGCCGGTGGAGCCGCGGTAGTTGACGCGGACCACCGCGTAGCCGTGGTCGACCCAGGCGGCCGGGCCCGCGGCGAAGGAGTCGCTGTCGTGCCAGGTGGGACCGCCGTGGATGTCGAACACCGTGGGGAACGGGCCGGTGCGGCCGGCCGGCTTCTGCACCAGGGCGTGGATGCGGCCGCCGGGGCCGTCCACCCACACGTCCTCCACCGGGACCGAGCCGGGGCACTTCATGCCGGGCGGGTCCAGCACGACCCTGCCGTCGGTGGAGCGGACCGCGGGCGGCTCGGCCGCCGAGGACCACAGGTACTCCACGCTGCCGTCCGGGCGGGCGGTCGCGCCGGAGACGCTGCCGCGCAGGGTGGGCACGCGGCTCAGCTCGCGTGTCGCCAGGTCGTAGCGGTACAGCTCGCTGCGGGCCTCGTAGCCGTGGGCGATCAGCAGGCCGCTGCCGTCGGGGTACCACTCGGCGCTGACGTCGCCGGGCAGGTCCAGGGCCAGGTCCGTCTCCTCGCCGGTGGCGACGTCCCAGATCAGCGGCTCCCAGCGGCCGCGCCGCTGGTGCCCGATGAGCAGCCGGGTGTCGCCGTCCACCGGGGCGAAGCCCAGCACCTCCAGACCGAGCTCGACCGTGCCGCCCTTGGTGTCGTCCAGCTCCGCGACCGCCGAGCCGTCCGGGCGCAGCACGCGCAGCGCCGAGTGCATCGCGTCCCCGTGCTCGGTGTGCTCCACGGCGATCAGCGTGCCGTCGTGCGAGAGGTCGCCCACGCCCGCGGACTCTCGGTGGCGGTAGATCTCCACCGGAGCCGCACCGGCCCGCGCCAGGTGGATCGTCGTGCCGTCCTCGTCCGTGGAGCGGCCCACCACCGCGGTGCGGCCGTCCCGGCCGAGCGCCAGGCCCGCCGGGTAGGAGGGGGCGAGGCCCGGCACGGCCGGCTCGTCGGGGCCGCCGGAGAAGGGCTGGCGGCGCCAGACGCCGAACTCGTCGCCGTACGACGGCAAGTCTGAAACGGAGGAACCCATGCCGTCGTCGAACCACCAGATCCACTCACCGTCGGGTGAGAGAACCCCTTCCGTGGTGCCGTCCGGCCGGTCGGTGACCTGCCGCTGGTAACCGGTCTTCCGGTCCCACGCGTACAGCTCATACGTCCCGGTCGCGTTCGACACGAACAGGCAGCGGTTGGGGGCGTCTTCCGCCCAGTGGGGCAGGGAGACGCGCGGTGCGCGGAACCGCTTCTCCCAATCGGGCATGGCTTCTGTGTCGCTCATGCCCCCTATCAAACCCGATGTGTCGGACCTGGTGCACAGCCCTTCTCAAGACTTCGAAATCCTTTCGAATTCGGGGCCGAGAATGTTTTGTTCGGGATCAAGTTCGAAGTAAAATCGAAAACAATGCACAACAAGGTTCGAGTGGTGGGCTGCGGTCGGAAGTCGGCAACCCGTACGGAAGACGAGAACTCCCTTTCCATCAGCGCCCAGAAGCGCGATCTCCAATACTGGGCCGATACGCCCGGACAGAACCGCATCGTTATCGGTTGGGCTCTGGACACGAATACCTCCGGAACAACCAATCCTTTCAAGCGGGAACAGCTCGGCCCGCGACTGACGGACCGCATGGACGAGTGGGATGTTCTGGCATTCCCTCGCATCGACCAGATTTCCCGCAAGGTCCGGTACTTCTCCGAACTTCTCGACTGGGTTGAGGACAACGGAAAGCACTCCGTCACCGTTGACGGAAGTCTGAACACTCAGGCGGCCGGTGGTAGCGCCGTCGCCAAGGTTTCCGTTCTGGCCGAAGAAGAACACCGGGAGATCCGGAAGAACGTCACCACCGGAATGCAGACCCTGCGGGAACCGGGACGCTTCACCGGCGGCCCTCAGCCCTTCGGTTACCTCTCCATCGATTCCGACGACGAACACCGAATCCTCACTCCAGAACCCTTATACGCCGAACTCCTCCGCGAGATAGCCGGGCGCGTACGCGACCGCAATCCACGTACGCCATAGCCGACGACCTCAACAAGCGGAGCGTCACAGCCATCGCTAAGGCCCTGGGAATCTCCCGCGCCACCTTGTACCGGCACATCGGCGAGAGCACCTGAGACGAACGCACAGCGACGCGGCCAGTACCAGCCACTGACCACTGCCCGAAGCATCTGGGCCGGGGCCGTGCCGCCGGCACACCCCCTGAGCGAGTAGATCAGCGGCGCAGCTGAGTCGTTCCGCCATTCGTCCGGCAATCAGGAGCGATCTACTCGTCGGTCAGAGAGTCGGGCGTCGACCGCTCATAGACCGTCACCCTCCGCCCACGGACCTGCTTGTCAGACACTGCCGTGAAGTACTTCTTCAGTACGGAGATCTTCGCCTTGTCCCGATCGGCCGAAACCGGTTTCGCCACCTGAGCTGCGTCCGTCACGAGCAGGATCCTTTGCTGGGCCAGCATCGCAGCACGTATGCGGTCTGGGCTTGCCTCGACGCCTTTCAGCGTCCCGGACCCTTCTGGGCTCTCCGCGAGAGCTATGTCCCGCAATCCCGCGAAGGCCTTCGGCGACACGGATTTGGTGTCGCGACGTGCCGACGGTACGAAGAGCACCGCGCTCCCGGTCCCCTTCATCCGCTGCACGTCCGATGCCACCGCCAAGACGTCGTCCACTCTGCTAGCCGGAGACCGCTTTGCCAGTGACTGGGGCAGCAGTGCCACCATCGCCGCGACCACCGCTGCGGGGAGAATCCACATCGAGGCTCTGGGGAGCCGGGGCCGGACTGCGTGTATTGCCGAACCGAGGGCTGCGCCGATCAGCAGTGCCAGGCCCAGCAGACTGTAGAGAACGTACCGATCCAAGAACAGAGGCTTGAACAGGGAAAGAGAGATGAGGCCGATCTGTGGCACCGCCAGCAGTGGCAACCCGACGGCTGCCACAGACAGTCGGCCTGCCTGCGGCCGATCCAGCAGGGCACCCACGCCACCAATGGCCAGGAGGACCGCAGGCCCGATCAGCATGTGCCAGGACAGCGGGGGGATCCACGACACTTGTGCGGACTGGCCTCGGCTGAAGACGACCAATGGCAGCACACAGGCCGTGGCGACCGCAGAAGCTGCCGTCCAGCGAACCCAGACTCCGCGCCCGGCTCGGGTCCACAGCAGAGTCGCCAGGTGTGCCAGAAGCATCATGAGCGAGAGCCAGTTCAGAAGCCCCATCAGCACGACCGTGCCACCGTAGGCAGTCCAGTGCAACGTCCGGGCACGCCGTTGGAGCCGGATCACGAGCAGCAAGGTGGACACGCCAGCCCCTGCTGCGACAAGTGCGTACGGCCGACCCTCTTGGAGGTAGAACTGCACAGAGGGCAGCAGTCCGAATGCCATCCCTCCCGCCAAGCCTACCCACACGCCGGCTAGCTGCTGGCCGATGACCGCTACACAACCCGCCGCCATTGCCGTGGCCAGCACCGAGGGCAGCCGAAGCGTCGTGGTGCTGGGTCCGAAACATTCGAACAGGGCGTGCATCAGCAGGTAGTAGCACCCGTGCACGACGTCGACGTTTCCCAGCATGTGCCAGATCTCGGCCGTGGAGCGTTGGGCCACCTGCCAGGTCGCGGCCTCGTCCCGCCACAAACTGCCCTGCCTCGACAGCCCCCACAAGCCAAGGGCGAAGGTCCACAGCACAGGTATCAGCCAGACGAGTCTGTCTCGGCGAGGTGGGATGGCAGTTCCAGATGGCGTGAGCGTTGCACCGCTAGCCGGGTAGCGCGGCGAGGAACGTAACCTGCGGTCACTCGACATGTATGAGGGCTTCCAGAGTGGCTGTTGAACAGAGCGGAGTGCCAGGAGTCACTGACTGACCACGAATCGTACGCACCCCAACATCCTGCGCGGCCTCGTGCTCACTACCTCGGAGCTGAACGAGACAGCCTCACCCCACGCCGCAACGACATTCAGGACCACGTGCGGGGTTGGGATGCCATCGGGCTGGGCTACCTCCTCCCCGAAGCAGGTCCGTCCGGGAGGGCCCCGGTCACGCCCTATCCCGTCGTCACGATGTCGCGCATGCGGAGCGTCGCTGAGCGTCCGCGGGGTCCGGCGCCAAAACACCCGTGCCACATCGGCCGGTTACGTTACCAAGGCTTACAGGAAGCTTGGCCAGTCAGAACCGCGACAAGCAACCCCGCGCCGCATTCAGCCCACGGGTCCCGGAGGCGCCGAAAACGCGCCGCTGTCCGAAATCCATTGCCGCTCATTTTGTGCCAGCTTTACCACCCAGGTCACTGGTTTCGGCCAACTCTTCCACGGTGAACGATCACCCTGTTGCGCCGCGACCACCGTCCGTATCAAAGTCTTGACTCGTTCGGATCAATCTCTTACCGAAAGGTGGTTCATTCATGAACAAGAGAAGCGCGCTCAAGGCAGCTGTCGCCTCCGCCGCCCTCATATTCGCCGCAGCCACTCCGGCGCTGGCTACGACTATCGACGTCGCCGGCGGCAAGTGGAGCTACGACCAGGGCGCCAACACGGCCTGGTCGAACTTCAAGCACCCGAGCAACTACCACGCGTCTTCGGTGAAGATTGGCAGCCAGACCTTCAAGAGCGGCTGCACGGTGCCGGGGCAGTGGTCCCTGGCCTCGGGGACGAAGAACGGCGGCGGCATCTCGTACTACTACGACCCGAGCTGCTGAGTCTCCTGCTCGAACCCCGAGTTTGTGTGCGCGGTGACGTGACTCATGCGTGCACAGCTTGTTTCAGCTGTGGGGGTGAGCGCCCCTCGCCCCCACAGCTGCTTTCTTCTGATTTCAACTTCCCGGTTGCGCCAGGGCGCTCTTATCCTAGGTATCACATGCTGCATCGAGGCATAAGGTTCGTACACGCTGCCGTCTTGGCCTTCTCTGCAGCGATGGCTTTCCTGTTCATCCGGGGGCTGGACGAGACCGGGGTACTGGGAAACTCGGCCCTGGTTGAGGTATTCGACTCCAGTGGCGCGACGAACGGGACGCACGTCGTCCAAGCTATCGAGTCGTTTTCTGCAAAACATGGTGTCGGGGTGGCACGCGAGGTTCCCGATCTGAGAAACCCCGACGGCCTTCGCCATCTGTACATTGCCTCGGGTCGGACCAATTCAATGACAGCGGCATGGCTGGACAATGGATATCCGGAATTCAGCAGACATTATGCATCGCGGGTGCACCAGATATCCGAGATCGCACAACTGGATCCGCGAGGATCCTACTACGTGTTCGGATCGTCAGCAGCCGCTGACGCCCTGGTGGCCAAGTTCAATGACCTCGGCCTGAACGCGAGCGTCACTCACCCCTTGTCATACGCCGAACTGGCCGACCGGTATTCGGGCGATCCCCTGTTCCGGTCATTCTGTGTGGTCGCGCTCGCGGCACTGACGATGACAGGTGCTAGCGTGCTGCTGAGCGCGAAAGCATACGGGGTCCTGCGTATGCAAGGCATGTCCTTCTTCGCCATCCTGTTGCGCGATCTGAGACGTCTGGTGGTCTTCTGGCTCGCAGCGGCCGGCGCTGTGGCCGTGGTAACGCTTGCCGCCCTCGGCTTCTACAACGGCTTCGCATGGTTGGGACTGTTCACCTCCGTGGCCATCATGATCGCCGCACTGCTACTTGTCGTGACACTCCTGGCGCATGCTGCCGCCCTCGCTCTGACCTTCAAGGTAGACATACTGTCTGCCCTCAAAGGCCAGCTGCCGTCGTGGGCAGCGTCCATTAGCGTCTACCTCGTGCGCATCCCTGCGCTCCTGCTTGCTCTCAGCATCGCTACGAACGTCACCCTCGCCGGCCGGAACGTACTGCTGCGCCTGGAGAACCGGGAAGCGTATGCCTCCGCCGGCGACGCCGTCTCGATCCGACTCAGCGGCGCGTATGCGATGCACACGGACGAATTGGATGACCACGTGGGGCCGTGGCTGCGCCAAGCCGACAAGCGTGGCGAGGTCACCCTGGCCGGACGCAGAGACCTCCAGGTCTCCACTCCAGGTGCACATCTGCCTCCCGGGGAAATCCTCATCGTCAACGACACGTATCTCGACAAGCAGCCAGTTTTCGACCCGGCAGGACGGCGTATCACCTATGAAGCGCGCAGCAAGAAGGCGCCTGACTCGCGCTCAATAAGGGTCATCATCCCAGATCCCCTTGCATCTCGCACGCCGGTCATCATGAAGGCGGCATCCGACATCTTGGACCCGCATCAAAATCGCCGCATCCCCCTTAAGGCGTTCAGGAGCAAGAGGGGCCAGCGCCTCTTTGGCTACAATACGGGCGCTTATGTTTATAACTCGGCACACAGCCCCGATGAGGATCGGTCCATGGTGCGCGACCCGATCGTGATCGCCGTCCCCAATGGTTCACATTTCCTCAGCAATGATGCCTACACCACATATGCCACTCAAGCCGGTGTGGTCTTCTCTGATCCAAACGATGTACTGAACGGCATCAAGGCGAACAAGCTGGAGAACTACATCAATTCCATGAGTCCCGTCGGACAGAAGACAGCTCTGGATCTCAGGAGCGCAGTCAACGAACTGCGGCTGCAAATATTCAACCTCGTCGTTGCTGTGATCGTTCTGCTTGTAGCAGGCGTTGGCGTATGCATCATCTACTCCCGCAAGCAAGCTCAGAACATATTCGTGCGACACATTAGCGGCTGGAGGTACGTGGCTACCCATCGCTTCATTCTCGCCATAGAGACGGCAATTGCAGTTATCTTTGCGACAAGGGTGCCCTTCGAAGCTTGGCAGCAAAAACAGGAACTGATGAAACTTGCCGCCAACGGCGCACCAGCCCCCTTCCAACCCATTCACCTGACCTCTCTAGACCTTGGTGTTATCACCGGTCTTGTCGCCTTCGAATTTGGTGCCGCGCTGCTCGCTCTGGTGTTCTTCCACCGCCGGACCGTGAAGGAAGGGGCGACTGTTGCGTAATCCTGTCAAGAATCGGCCCCTCTCCTTGCTCTCGGAGCGTACTGTGATAGAGATAGAGAATCTCTCCAAGTCCTTCGGAAATCGCGTCTTGTGGCACGGTATCAACCTCACTGTCAGCCACGGCGAAATGTTGGCCCTTGTTGGTCCGAGCGGATCGGGCAAGTCAACCCTTCTCAATTGTCTCGGGTTGCTCGACAAGCCGACTAGCGGGGCGATCCGATACGAGGGGAAGGACATTACCCGATTCGGAAAGGGCGAGACCCGTCGGTTCCGTCGCAACACCCTCGGCTACCTGTTCCAGAACTATGCTCTGATCGAAAATGCAACTGTTCACGAGAATCTCGAAGTTGCTGTCAGGCCCGGGCGCTCATCGCAGGGCAAAGGCGGCACGGCTCTTGCTGAGGCCCTTGACCGCGTGGGCATGCTGGGGCAGGAAAAAGAGAAGGTCCACCACCTCAGCGGTGGAGAACAGCAGCGTGTGGCCCTGGCCCGTCTGATGCTCCAGCGGCCCGCCCTTGTGCTCGCAGATGAGCCGACCGGCGCCCTCGACGAGGCCAACACCGCTGTAGTCATCGACGTCTTGCGCGAGATGAGTGGAACCGGATGCGCAGTCATCCTTGCCACGCATGACGCCGTCATCCGCGACGACTGTGACTTCGTGTTCGACGTGCACGAGTGCTCGCTCGTCGATGCCCCACGGCGTGAATCAGTCAGTTCCTGATACTTCAGCGTCGAAGGTTCACCACGGAGCCGCCCGGCCCCCTCCTGTGTCCTTGTCCGGAAGGGGCCGGGCGCAGCGTCTCTGCATAGACGCGACTACGCGTGATCTCGCAGAAACCCGTGCGGCCGGAGGGGCACGGCCAAGGGGGAGCGGCACGGCGACGGGGCTCACTGAGGGACCCCGTCCTTCCTGCTCAGACTGGACATACGTTCTCGACTACCGGCACAATCGATCGCCGTCCTTGTCGTCGAACCACCAGATCCACGCGCCGTCCGGGGAGAGCACACCGTCCGTGGTGCCGTTGGGCCGGTCCGTGACCTGCCGCTGCTCGCCGCTCGCCCGGTCCCAGGCGTACAGCTCGTACGTCCCCGTCGCGTTGGACACGAACAGGGAGCGGTCCGGCGCGTCCAGCGCCCAGTCGGGCAGCGACACCCGCGGCGCCCGGAAGCGCTTCTCCCAGTCCGGCATCTCCTCGGTCGGTTCCCACTGGTCCCGCGAGGCGGACCCGTTGCTCTCAGTCATGGCCCCATAGTGCCTGGCCGGAGGGGAAGTGCGCCGCCCCCTTCCCCAGCCTGTGGACAACTTCGACCCCCGGTGGGCCGCCCGCGCGCCGCGGCACCGTACCGTGGGGGCGTGTACCGGTTTCTGCTGACGCCCCGCTGGTGGGGCATCAACGTCTTCGTCCTGCTCGCCATCCCCTTCTGCGTCTTCATGGGGTCCTGGCAGCTGGGCCGGTTCGAGGACCGGGTGCAGGACCACCGGACGGCGACCGACCGGGCCGCCTCGCACCGCACGGAGGCGGCGGTCGCGCTGGACCGGCTGCTGCCCGTGGACAAGGCGACGTCCGGCCGGCGGGCCACCGCCACCGGCCGGTACGGCGAGCAGCTGCTGGTCCCGGACCGGGAGCTGGACGGCAGGCGCGGGTACTACGTGCTGACGCTGCTGCGGACCGGCTCCGGCAAGGCGCTGCCGGTCGTGCGCGGCTGGCTGCCGGGCACCGCCGCCCCGGACAGGGCCCCGGCGCCGCCCCCCGGCGAGGTCACCGTGACCGGAGCGCTGCAGGCGTCCGAGTCGCCCGGCGACGACGGGGTGAGCGCGGCGGGCGGGCTGCCGCGCGGGCAGACCGGGGTGATCGGCGCGGCGTCCCTGGTCAACCTCGTCCCCTACGACGTGTACGACGCCTGGATCACACTCGACAAGGCCGACGCGGGGATGAAGGCGGTGCCGGCCAAGGCGCCGGCCAACACCGGGCTGGACCTGAAGGCGTTCCAGAACCTCGGCTACACCGGCGAGTGGTTCGTCTTCGCCGGGTTCGTGGTGTTCATGTGGTTCCGGCTGGTGCGGCGCGAGGTGGAGGCGGTACGGGACGCGGAACTGGGGCTGACCGAGGACGCCCCGGGTCCGGCGCCCGCACCGGCGGCGGGCGGCCCGTCCGGCGTCTGACGCGGCGGGCTTCCGGGGGCGGCGGGTCCTTGGAGGCAGCGGGTGCCGGGGCGGTCGTCCGCGTCCCGCGGGGTCCGCGCGTCAACTGCGAGCGTCCGCTGCGCGCATCCCCTGCGCTCGTCTACTGCGCGCCCCCTGCCCGCGTCTACTGCGCCGGCAGCACTCCCGTGCGGTAGACGGTGCCCGCGCACGCGTTGGTCACCGTGACCGACAGCGTGGGCGAACCGGCCTCCGGGGTGTGGGAGACCACGACGCTGCCGTCGGCCGTGCCGTCCTCCCTGACCATCTGGGTGGAGGGACCGCTGTCCGCGCCGGTGGTCGCGGCGCCCGTGGCACCGGCGGCCTGGGTGGGGGACGGGTCGGGCGAGGGGCCGCCGGTCTCGGTGCCGCCGGTTCCGGTGCCGCCTCCGGTGGAGGCGGGACAGGACGCGGAGGGCACCCAGGCGAACTTCACCTCGTAGGCCGAGCCGGGGGCCAGGACCAGGCCGGCGGCCTGGGTGGAGGGGTCGGGCAGCCCGGCGGCCGCGTCGCCCGAGACGTGGTTCACCACGGTGATCTTCGTGGCGTCGGCCGCGCCCTGCGCGGAGGACGTCACCGCGCCCGCGCCGCCGACGGCGCACTTGGCGGAGGAGACGTTGGTGACGTGGAAGGTGCCGTAGACGATGCCGGCGGAGTCGGGGACGTCCGTCGTCGCCGTGGTGGAGCCGAGCTGGGCGGCCGTGCACACCGGGGTCCCGGTGCCGGTGGTCGACGAGGGGCTGTCGCCGCCGCCGGGCCCGCTGCCGGGCTCGCCGCCCTGGCCGCCCTTCTGCCCGCCGCCGGCGGTCTCGCGGCCCTTCTCCGTGGCCCTGCCCGAGGCATCGCCCCCGGTGCTCGCACCGCCGCCGGGGTCCTTGCTCGGGCCCTTGCCGCCCTGCGCCTCGGAGGTGTGCCCGGCCATGGCCGGGTTGGCCTCGGTGCCACCGGAGCCGGAGACGTGCACCAGGGCGGGAACGGCGGTGCCGAGGAACAGGGCGGCGGCGGCCATGCCGACCGCTGCCTGCCGCTTGCGCGCCCGCCGCGCGGGGACCGCGTGCCGCAGCCGGTCGAGGGCGCCGTCGCGCGGCTCGATGTCCCGCACCGCCTCGTGCAGCATCCTGCGCAGTGCCAGCTCGTCCGGCTCGTGCCCGTCGGGGCCGAGTTCGTCGGGGCTGTCGTTCACGGTTCCGTTCCCAGCGTGCGATGACGTGTGCTCTTGCTCCTGCGGACGCGTCGGCTCGTGCCACGCGTAGGGCTCGTGGCGCTCGTGCGACTCGCGCCCCTCACCGTTCTCGCTCATGCCCGCGCCCCCATGGCGACACGCAGGGCCGCGATGCCCCGGGAGCCGTACGCCTTCACCGAGCCGAGCGATATCCCGAGGGTCTCCGCGACCTGGGCCTCCGTCATGTCCGAGAAGTAGCGCAGCACCAGCACCTCGCGCTGGCGGCGCTGCAGGCCCTTCATCGCCTTGATCAGGGAGTCGCGCTCGAGCTGGTCGTAGGCCCCCTCCTCGGCGCTCGCCATGTCCGGCATCGGCTTGGACAGCAGCTTGAGGCCGAGGATGCGGCGGCGCAGCGCCGAACGGGAGAGGTTCACGACCGTCTGGCGCAGATACGCCAGCGTCTTCTCCGGGTCCCGCACGCGCTTGCGGGCGGAGTGCACGCGGATGAAGGCCTCCTGCACGACGTCCTCGCAGGAGGCGGTGTCGTCGAGGAGGAGCGCGGCCAGGCCCAGCAGCGACCGGTAGTGGGCCCGGTACGTCTCGGTGAGGTGGTCGACGGTGGTGCCGGCCGCCACGCTCTCCTCGGCGCCGTCACGCTGGTTCGGTATGCGGGCGGGCCGCGCGGCGGGCATGGGCGCGATCACCGGCATGCCGCCGGGCGCGACGGACATGCGCGGCCGGGCCGCCCGGGACGGCCTGAGCGCCGCACCCCCGCCCGCCGCCGGAAGTACCCCCTGCTCGAACAGCGCGGGGGAGAAGTCGAGAACCTCTGCCACGCCAGTTGGACATCTGTCACCCCGTCGAGGTTGTACGTGCCGGGCGTCACTTTTACGTCGAGTGTCCCGGCCGACAACGTTCTCGCGGCAGGCGGCACGACGGACCGTGCCTCATATGCCCTCATGCGTCCCGCTCTTCCCCTACTGTCGTAATGGCGGGGCGTCCCCACGCCCCGCAACGTCCCCACGCCCCCGAAGGGCGACCGCAAAGACGCTCCCCGCCCTCCGCGCGGTTGCGGTGGACGGGGAAGGAAAATCTTCGGACGCCGCAGAGGTGCGGATCAAGTGGTCCGGACCATCGGCTCCTGTCACTTGCCTTACTTGAATCTTACAAATAATCGGCGCCGCGACCAGCGGTTTACCTGCGGTAACGCGGCATTGCGGGCGACATCACGCGGTCTCGGCCGCCACCAGCTCGGCGATCTGGGCCGCGTTGAGTGCGGCTCCCTTGCGCAGATTGTCGCCGCAGACGAAGAGCTCGAGCGCGGTCGGGTCGTCCAGCGCCCGCCGCACCCGCCCGACCCACGTCGGATCGGTGCCCACCACGTCGGCCGGGGTCGGGAACTCGCCTGCGGCCGGGTCGTCGCACAGCACCACCCCGGGGGCCGTGGCGAGGATCTCGCGCGCCTTGCCGACGGTGACCTCGCCCTCGAACCGGGCGTGCACGGTCAGCGCGTGCGCGGTGACCACCGGAACCCGGACACAGGTCACGGCGACCGGCAGCCGGGGCAGCCCGAGCACCCTGCGGGACTCCTCCCGCACCCTCATCTCCTCCGACGACCAGCCCTCGTCGCACAGCGCGCCGGCCCAGGGCACCACGTTCAGCGCCACCGGCTCCGGGAAGGGCCCGGTGTCGTCCCCCACCACCCGCCGTACGTCACCGGGGCTCGTGCCCAGCTCCGTGCCCGCGACCAGGGACAGCTGGCGGCGCAGCGTCTCCACGCCCGCCCGCCCGGCCCCGCTCACCGCCTGGTACGAGGAGACGACCAGCTCGCGCAGCCCGAACTCGGCGTGCAGCGCGCCCAGCGCCACGATCATGGTGAGGGTGGTGCAGCCGGGGCTCGCGACGATCCCGCGCGGCCGCCGGCGCGCCGCGTGCGGATTGACCTCGGGCACCACCAGCGGCACGTCCGCGTCCGGCCGGAACGCGGACGAGGTGTCGACCACCACCGCTCCCCTGGCCGCCGCCACCGGCGCCCAGTGCGCCGCGACCTCGTCCGGCACGACGAACAGGGCGATGTCCACCCCGTCGAAGGCGTCCTCGGTGAGGGGGACCACCTCGACCTCCTCGCCCCGCACGGTCAGCTTGCGGCCGGCCGGGCAGGAGGGGGAGGAAGGGAAGGAGGGGGTGGTGCGGCCGCCCCGGTACGCGGGCGGCGCGGCGCCCGCGGGGGAGGCGATCAGGCGGATGTCGCCCCAGATGTCCGCGCGCTGGGACAGGATCCGGAGCAGCACCGCGCCGACGGCTCCGGTCGCACCCACGACCGCGAGCGCCGGTCGGTGGGTCATCGTCGTACGCCTCCGTGCGCGGGGGCGGCCGCCCGCCGCCGGGGAAGGCGGCGGGCGGCGCGCCGGCGGACGGTCATCGTCCGGTGCCGCCGTAGACGACGGCCTCGTCGCTGTCGGAGTCCAGCCCGAAGGCGGTGTGCACGGCGCGCACGGCCTCCGGCACGTCGTCCTTGCGGGTGACGACCGAGATACGGATCTCGGAGGTGGAGATCAGCTCGATGTTCACGCCCGCGTCGGACAGCGCGGTGAAGAAGTCCGCGGTGACGCCGGGGTTGGTCTTCATGCCCGCGCCGACCAGGGAGATCTTGCCGATCTGGTCGTCGTAGCGCAGCGACTCGAAACCGATGCCGGCCCGGTTCTTCTCCAGCGCGTCGATGGCCTTGCGGCCCTCGGTCTTGGGCAGCGTGAAGGAGATGTCCGTCAGGCCGGTGGCGGCGGCGGACACGTTCTGCACCACCATGTCGATGTTGATCTCGGCGTCGGCGATGGTGCGGAAGATGGACGCGGCCTCGCCGGGCTTGTCGGGCACGCCGACGACCGTGATCTTGGCCTCGGAGGTGTCGTGCGCGACACCGGAGATGATGGCCTGCTCCACCTGCTTGTCCCCTTGCTCGATCGGCTCGCTGCTGACCCACGTGCCCTGCAGCCCGCTGAAGGAGGAGCGGACGTGGATCGGGATGTTGTACCGGCGGGCGTACTCCACGCAGCGGTGGAGCAGCACCTTGGAGCCGGACGCCGCCAGCTCCAGCATGTCCTCGAAGGAGATCCAGTCGATCTTCCGGGCCTTCTTCACCACGCGCGGGTCGGCGGTGAACACGCCGTCCACGTCGGTGTAGATCTCGCACACCTCGGCGTCCAGCGCGGCCGCGAGGGCCACCGCCGTGGTGTCGGAGCCGCCGCGGCCCAGCGTGGTGATGTCCTTCTTGTCCTGGCTGACGCCCTGGAAGCCGGCGACGATGGCGATGTTGCCCTCGTCCAGCGCGGTCCGGATACGGCCCGGCGTGACATCGATGATGCGCGCTTTGTTGTGGACCGAGTCGGTGATGACACCTGCCTGGCTGCCGGTGAACGACTGGGCCTTGTGCCCCAGGTTTTTGATCGCCATGGCCAGCAGGGCCATGGAGATCCGCTCTCCGGCGGTCAGCAGCATGTCGAGCTCGCGCCCGGCAGGCATCGGGGAAACCTGCTCGGCGAGATCGATCAGCTCGTCCGTCGTGTCGCCCATCGCGGAAACGACCACGACAACGTCGTTGCCGTTCTTCTTCGCTTCCACGATCCGCTTGGCGACGCGCTTGATGCCCTCGGCATCGGCTACGGAGGAGCCTCCGTACTTCTGCACGACAAGGCCCACGTGCGCTCCTCGCTCAGTCCGTGTTCTGCCGCACGTACGCAGCTGCGGTGCGGTCGGCTCAGTCTATCGAGCGTCCGAAATTCCCCTTCGCGAAACCGCATGGTGAGACGTCGGACGCCCTTCGCTCAGGACGGCTCATGCCCAGGCGGACGTGAGCCACTCGGAAAGTGCGCGGGGTCACAGCGCCGCGGCGGTGGACAAGGGCGCGGGGTCACAGCGCCGCGGCGGTGGACAAGGGCAGGCACGGGTTCACTGCGCGACGGTGGGCGGGGGCGCGGTGCGCGTCACTTCGCCCCGCGCACGCCCAGCGGTCCGCCGATCTCCTGGGCCATCACCTGGCCGGCCTCGAACTCCAGGGTGTCGTCGCCCACACCCTGGTCGGTGTCCAGGCCGTCCAGCTCCTCCAGCGGCTGGTTCAGACGCACGTGGGCCACCACGGACTGCAGGGCGCGCAGGGTGGCGGAGGCCGTGGAGCCCCAGTTGGAGAAGTAGGAGAACTGCCACCACCACAGGGCCTCGGAGGTGCGGCCCGCCCGGTAGTGGGCCATGCCGTGGCGCAGATCGGCCACCACGTCGGCGAGGTCGTCGGAGATACGGGCGGGAACGGGGGCCCGGCGCGGCTCGTAGGGGTCGAAGACCTCCGAGTAGACGTCGATGGGCTCCAGCAGCCGGCCGAGGTTCTCCCGGAGCTGGTCCACGTCCTGCTCCGGGCCGGGGTCCGGCTCGTAGCGCTCGTCGGGCACGATGTCCTCGTGCGCGCCGAGCCGGCCGCCGGCCAGCAGCAGCTGGGAGACCTCGAGCAGGAGGAAGGGCACCGCCGAGTCCGGCTCGTCGCCCTTGGCCACCTCGGTGACCGCGACGAGGAAGCTCTCGATCTGGTCGGCGATCTGGACCGCGAAGTCGTCCGGATTCTGGCTGGTCGCGTGCAGCGTGGCGTCAGACATCTAGGAGTCGTCTCCCCTCGAAGGCACGGCCGAGGGTGACCTCGTCCGCGTATTCCAGATCGCCACCCACCGGCAGGCCGCTGGCCAGGCGGGTGACCTTCAGGCCCATGGGCTTGATCATGCGGGCGAGGTACGTCGCCGTCGCCTCGCCTTCGAGATTCGGGTCCGTGGCCAGGATCAGCTCCGTGACCGTGCCGTCCGCGAGGCGGGCGAGCAGCTCCCTTATCCGCAGGTCGTCGGGGCCGACGCCCTCGATCGGGCTGATCGCCCCGCCGAGGACGTGGTAGCGGCCGCGGAACTCGCGCGTGCGCTCGATCGCGACGACGTCCTTCGGCTCCTCGACGACACAGATGACCGACGGGTCGCGGCGGCTGTCGCGGCAGATCCCGCACAGCTCCTCCTGCGCGACGTTGCCGCAGGTCGCGCAGAAGCGGACCTTCGCCTTCACCTCGAGCAGGGCCTGGGCGAGCCGCCGTACGTCCGCCGGTTCCGCCTGCAGGATGTGGAAGGCGATCCGCTGGGCGCTCTTGGGACCCACGCCGGGCAGCCGCCCCAGCTCGTCGATGAGGTCCTGGACCACGCCTTCGTACAACGGACTGCCGTCCTTCCTGACGGATTCCTCGGTGTCGGTTTTCCTCGGTACGTACGGTAGTTGCCCGCGGGCCGCCTCAGAAAGGCAGCCCGGGGATGCCGCTGCCGCCGCCCAGGCCCTGGGCGAGCGGACCGAGCTTCTGCTGCTGCAGCGCCTGGGCGTTCTCGTTGGCCGCCTGGACCGCCGCCACGATCAGGTCGGCGAGGGTCTCGGTGTCCTCCGGGTCCACCGCCTTGGGGTCGATCCGCAGCGAGCGCAGCTCGCCCGCGCCGGTCACCGTGGCCCGGACCAGACCGCCGCCGGCCTGCCCGTCGACCTCGGTCTGCGCCAGTTCCTCCTGGGCCCGCTGCAGGTCCTGCTGCATCTTCTGGGCCTGCTGGAGCAGTTGCTGCATATTGGGCTGGCCACCACCGGGAATCACGATCGGCTCCTGCTTTCGTACGGCTGTCCGGACCGGGGCTCCTCCGCGGACTCCCCGCTGGCACGAGCCTACGTGGTCCGGCCAGGTGGCGCCCCGCCACTCTTTCGAGTGAGTCCCGGGTGAGTCGTATACCCGACCAAGGCCCTCTTCCGGGCGGAAAAGAGGTGCTTGGTGTCTCTTCGCCACCCATTGGGGGGTAGGAAGGGTCCGGCGCCGCGGCCCGCGGCCGTGTCCGCGCCTGCCAGCGTCACGCACCGTGATCATGAGGGAGTGCCGGGTGGGTCAGCCGGAGATGCAGCCCGAGCGTCCGCCGCAGGACGGGCGGGACGACGGGACGGCCGGACGGCGGCCCGGTGATCTGACCGGGCGGCCGTTCCCGCACGGCGACTGGGGCGAGCCCGCCGAGCGGCTGGAGGAGCTGTACCGGTGGGTGGAGCGGGGGGCGCTGCAGACGGCGGCGTGGTACCTCGCGGAGCGGGTGTGGAAGCGGCGCGGGGCACGGCTGCTGCGGTGCGGGACGGCGGCGGGCGCGGTGGCCGGCGCGGCGCTGCCGCTGCTGGACCTGACCGGGGTGGCCGGCGGGGCGGCGCCGTGGGGCTATCTGGCGCTGCTGCTGTCCGTGGCCTGCGTCGGGACCGACCGGTACTTCGGTGTCACGTCCGGGTGGATGAGGGACGTGGCGACCGCGCAGGCGGTGCAGCGGCGGTTGCAGGCCCTTCAGTTCGACTGGGCCGCGGAGAGCGTGCGGGAGGTGCTGGGCCCGGCCGAGGGCACGGCGAGCGAGGCCGCCGAGCGGTGCCTGGTGGTGCTGCGGCGGTTCTCCGAGGACGTGACGGAGCTGGTGCGCACCGAGACGGCCGACTGGATGGTCGCCTTCCGCGTCGGCGCCGCCCCGATGGGGCTGCAGAACGCGACGGCTCACGCCCGCCGCCCCGACCCGGGCCCCGCGTACTCCCGCTCCCCGCTCTCCCCCGGCGCGGCCCGCCCGAACATGCCGCGCCAGCGACCGCCCGAGCCCCGCTGAGGGCGCGGGGCGCCCGGGGTGCCCGGGACGCCCCGGGCACGCGGTCACTGCCTCGTGTAGACGAGCTGCTCCCCGCTGTCCGTGTTCACCCGCCGCAGGGTGCCGTTCGGCAGGAGGGTCACCTGCGTCGCCGCGCCCGGTGTGCAGGCCGACATCGGCTGACCGGTGGTGACGGTGGAGGGGCCGATCTCCAGGGGGCCGTCCGCGGCCGGCCGGCGGGTGAGCCGGGCCTCGAAGACGCAGTGGTAGCTGCCGCCGCCGTCGGTGGGGCCGTCGGCGACCAGGGTGAGCACGGTGTCGCCCACCTCTCCCGGGCTGATGGTCAGCTGCCGGGGGTTGGCGCCGAGGGCGTTGTCGATGGTGGCCGTCCAGCTGCCGAGATAGGCCTTGGGGACCGCCCCGCCGGCCGGGGAGGGCGAGTCCGCCGGGGAGGGGCCCGGGGTGTCCGCGCCGGAGGTCACGGGCGCGCTGGTGACCGGCGAGGGCCGGGGCCCGCCGCCCTTGTCCTCGCTGCCGCCGCGCATCAGCGCGTACACCGAGCCGCCGGCGCCGAGCGCCACCACCAGCGCCACCGCGACCAGCGCCGCCGTGGACCGGCCGCCGCGACGCGGCTCCTGCCCGGACAGCGGGCCCGGACCGTACGGCGGGGTCGCGCCGAACGGCGGCGGACCGTAGGGCGGGGTCGCGCCCGGGCCGCCCTGGGCGTGCGGCACCGGCCCGCCGGCCTGCTGCGGGTAGCCGTAGGCGGCGGGGTGGGGCCGGGAGTGCTGGTGGGGTTGCTGGGATTGCTGCTGGGGGAAGCCGTACGCCGGGTGCGCGGGCGCGGCGTACGGCGTGGGCCCGGCGTTCGGCGCGGGCGCCGGACTCTGCCCCTGCGCCGGCACCTGTCCCTGCCCCGCGGTCATGGTGGGGAGGTGGTCCACCTGGGCCGGTGGCCCGCCGCCGGGCGGTCCGGGCGGCGGAGCGGCGGGCGCACCGGGCGCGGCGGGCACACCGGGTACGGCGGGCGCACCGGGCGCGGCGGGCACACCGGGTACGGCGGGCACACCGGGTACGGCGGGAACGCCTGGGGTGCCGGGCCCGCCGGGAACGCCACCGGGAGCGGCGGAAGCCGAGGCGCCGGCGGTGACGGCGTGCCCGGGCGAGGACCCGGGCGCGGGCCGGGGTGCGGCGGCTCCCACGACGTCGGCCGACGGGGCGGCGGGGACCGGCCCGGCCGCCCCCGCGGCAGCGGCGGCGTCCTCCCCCGGCGCCTCCCGCCCCTGGGCCCGTACCTCCTCCGGGTTCTCCGTGTCCAGCAGCCGCACCGCGTGCCGCCCGAGCTGGGCCACCAGGGCGCTCGGCAGCCACGGGTCGCGGAACCGGCCGTCGGCCACCGTGTCCCCGGCGCCGGTGCGCTCCAGGATCCGGTCCAGCGAGGGGCGGGCGGCCGGGTCCTTCCTGAGGCATTCGCGGACCAGGTCGGCGAGCCCCTCCGGCAGCGCCTCCAGGTCGGGCTCCTCCTCGGCGATGCGGAACATCAGCGCGTGCACCCCGCTGTCGGCGCCCCCGAAGGGCAGCGCGCCGGTGGCGGCGTACGCGAGCACGGAGCCGAGGCAGAAGACGTCGCAGGCCGGTGTGACCCGGTCGCCCCGCACCTGCTCGGGCGCCATGAAGCCGGGCGAGCCGACCAGCGCCCCGGTCCGGGTCAGTCCGCCGTCGGCGACGGTCTCCAGCGCCCGGGCGATGCCGAAGTCGATGACGCGCGGCCCGTCGATCGTGACCAGGACGTTGGAGGGCTTGAGGTCGCGGTGGATCAGCCCGGCGGCGTGGATGTCCTTGAGGGCGCCCGCCAGCCCGGCCGCGAGCACGCGCACCGAGCGCTCGGGCAGCGCGCCGTGGTCGTGCCCGACGATCTGCTGCAGGCTGGGCCCGGCGACGTAACCGGTGGCGACCCAGGGCACGGGGGCCTCGGTGTCCGCGTCCAGCACGGGGGCCGTCCAGTACCCGCCCACCCGTCGCGCGGCCTGCACCTCCTGCCGGAACCGGGCCCGGAACTCCTCCCGCTGCGCCAGCTCCTGCCGCACGAGCTTCACCGCGACGGTCCGCCCCCGGTCGGACCGGGCGAGGTAGACCCGCCCCATGCCGCCGGCCCCGAGCCGCCCCAGCAGCCGGTACGCCCCGATGTGCTGCGGATCCCCCGGCGCCAGCATCTCCACGGCGCGACCGCCTCCCCCCGGTATCCCCCGATACGCCCCTGCGCGACAGATCGAGGATAGTGCGGGGACGCGGGGCGACGAGCGGCCCCGGGTCTACGGTTCCGTAACAGCGGAGGCAGCCGTACCGCACCACCGGCCCCGCACGGCCGGCCCCCGCACCGCCGCCCGCCGCCTTCGCCGGCCGCCCGCTCCCCCTCCACGCCCGACAACCTGTCGTGAAAACCGCGCGACCGCAGACAGGACGCCCATACTGCGTCCGCATCCCGGACACCTACCCTCGCTCGCATGACCCCTCAGCCTTCTCAGCCGAACCCCGCGGCGGGTGCCGCCGTCAAGGCCGCCGACCGCGCCCACGTGTTCCACTCCTGGTCCGCGCAGGAGCTCATCGACCCCCTGGCCGTGGCCGGCGCCGAGGGGTCGTACTTCTGGGACTACGACGGCAGGCGCTACCTGGACTTCACCAGCGGGCTCGTCTACACCAACATCGGCTACCAGCACCCCAAGGTCGTCGCCGCCATCCAGGAGCAGGCCGCGCGCATGACGACCTTCGCGCCGGCGTTCGCCGTGGAGGCCCGGTCGGAGGCGGCGCGGCTGATCGCCGAGCGGACGCCGGGCGACCTGGACAAGATCTTCTTCACCAACGGCGGGGCGGACGCCGTCGAGCACGCGATCAGGATGGCGCGGCTGCACACCGGGCGGCCCAAGGTCCTGTCGGCGTACCGCTCGTACCACGGCGGCACCCAGCAGGCCGTCAACCTCACCGGCGACCCGCGCCGCTGGCCCTCCGACAGCGGCTCGGCCGGGGTCGTGCACTTCTGGGCGCCCTTCCTGTACCGCTCCCGCTTCTACGCCGAGACCGAGGAGCAGGAGTGCGCGCGGGCGCTGGAGCACCTGGAGACGACCATCGCCTTCGAGGGGCCGTCGACCGTCGCCGCGATCGTCCTGGAGACCATCCCGGGCACGGCCGGGATCATGGTGCCGCCGCCCGGCTACCTCGCCGGGGTGCGGGAGCTGTGCGACAAGTACGGCATCGTGTTCGTCCTGGACGAGGTGATGGCCGGCTTCGGGCGGACCGGTGAGTGGTTCGCGGCCGACCTGTCCGGCGTGGTCCCGGACCTGATGACCTTCGCCAAGGGCGTGAACTCCGGGTACGTGCCGCTGGGCGGTGTCGCGATCTCCGGGGCGATCGCGCAGACCTTCGGCAAGCGGCCCTACCCGGGCGGCCTGACGTACTCCGGGCATCCGCTGGCGTGCGCGGCGGCCGTCGCCACGATCAACGTGATGGCCGAGGAGGGCGTCGTGGACAACGCCCGGCGACTCGGCGCGGAGGTCCTTGAGCCGGGGCTGCGCCAACTGGCCGAGCGCCACCCGAGCGTCGGCGAGGTGCGCGGCGTGGGCATGTTCTGGGCGCTGGAGCTGGTCCGCAACCGTGAGACGCGGGAACCGCTGGTGCCCTACAACGCGTCCGGGGAGGCCAACGCGCCGATGGCCGCGTTCGGCGCCGCCGCGAAGGCGCACGGCCTGTGGCCCTTCATCAACATGAACCGCACCCACGCGGTCCCGCCGTGCAACGTGACCGAGGCCGAGCTGAAGGAGGGCCTGGCGGCCCTGGACGCGGCGCTGTCCGTGGCCGACGAGCACACGGCGTAGGGCGGACCCCGGCTCGGACACGAGCCGGGCGGGCGGCCAGCCCGGCCGGACTCGTGCCCGATCCGCGGGCGAGCCCGCGCCGGAGCCGTGCCCCGGTCCGCGGGCGAGCCCGGCCGGGACACGAGCCCCGCCCGGCAGGCGAACCCGGCCGGGAAGGACCGGCCCGAGGGCGGCCCCGATGGGCGGTCTCCGGGCCTCGGGCGGAACCCGAACGCGTAAGGTGGCGTGCTCGTAGACATGCACGCGTACCCACTGGGGCGAGTACGCCACCGCACGCGTAAGGGAGACGCCCGGACCATGCCCGGCATCAGCGGCAGTGCCGCCGTGACGCGCAGCACCCTGCGGCAGCAGATCGCCGACGCCCTCAGGGACGAGGTGCTGGCCGGGCGGTTGCAGCCGGGGCAGGAGTTCACCGTCAAGGAGATCGCCGAGCAGTACGGGGTCTCCGCGACGCCGGTGCGCGAGGCGCTGGTCGACCTGTCCGCGCAGGGCCTGCTGGACGCCGACCAGCACCGCGGCTTCCGGGTGCACGAGTACTCCGCCGCCGACCTGCGCCAGATGATCGAGGCCCGCGCCCTGGTCACCGGCGGCATGTTCGAGGAGCTGGCGGCCGGGCGGCCCGAGTTCTGGCGCGACCCGCTCCCCGCGCGCACCTCGGCCACGCTCACGGTGGTCCGGCGGCGCGGCGAGGAGGCCCGGCGCGCGGCCCTCGCGGGCGACCTGACCGTGCTGATCGGCTACGACCTGCGCTTCTGGCGCGAGCTCGGGGTCCTGTACGGCAACCCGTACCTCGCCGACTTCCTGCACCGGCTGCGCGTGCGGTCCTGGGCGGGCGCGGTGCAGCATCTGCGACGGCTGAGCGATCTGCGCGGGGTGCTGTGGTCCGGGCACACCGAACTCGTCGACGCCCTGGTCGCACGCGACACCGCGGCCGCCCGCGCGATCGTCGCCGCGTACGACGCGCACTCCCTCGCCCTCGTCGAGCGGCTGGCGGGCGCATGAGCGGGACCGTCACCGGCGTCGTCGACCTGTCCGTCGTCATACCGGCCTACAACGAGGAGCGGCGGCTCGGGCCGACCCTCGACGCCGTCACCGGCTATCTGAGCGACAACGAGGGCCGGTTCGGCCAGTGGGAGGTCGTCGTCGCCGACGACGGCTCCACCGACGGCACCGGCGCCCTGGTCACCGCCCGCCGGGACCCGCGCGTACGGCTGGTCGCCGGCGCGCGCAACCGCGGCAAGGGCCACGCCCTGCGCCTGGGCGTCACCGCCACCCGGGGCCGGCGGGTGCTCGTCACCGACGCCGACCTCGCCGCCCCCATCGAGGAGCTGGAGCAGCTCGACAAGGCGCTCGGCGAGGGCCACGCCGCCGCCATCGGGTCCCGCTCGGTGCCCGGCGCGACGATAGAGAGCCGCCAGCACCGGGTGCGCGAGCTGCTGGGCCGCGCCGGGAACCTGCTGATACGCCGGGTCGCGGTGCCCGGCATCCGGGACACCCAGTGCGGTTTCAAACTGTTCGAGGGCGACCGCGCCCGCGAGGCCTTCGCCGCCTCCCGGCTCAACGGCTGGGGCATCGACGTGGAGGTCCTCCAGCACTTCCGGCGCGCCGACTGGTCCGTCGCCGAGGTCCCGGTCCGCTGGTCCCACCAGGCCGGCTCCAAGGTCGGCCCCCTCGACTACGGCCGGGTCCTCGCCGAGCTGGGCCGGCTCAAGGCGCGCTCCGTCCGCCCGGCCGACCTCTTCGCCGTCGCCCTGTTCCTGCTCATGGCGGTGACCCTCTACTCGGGCCGGCTCTTCGACCCCGCCCACCGCTATCTGCCGGACTCGCTGCAGGACCAGAACCAGTGGGAGTGGTTCTTCGCGGTCACCGCCGACAACGTGGCCCACCTGCGCAACCCGCTGTTCACCGACCTCCAGGGCTTCCCGGACGGGGTGAACCTCATGGCCAACACGGTCATGCTGGGCCTGTCCGTGCCCTTCGCCCCGCTCACCCTGGCCTTCGGCCCGGCGCTCTCGCTCAGCGTCTGCATGACCGCGGGCCTGGCCGCGACCGCCGCCGCCTGGTACTGGCTGATCGTCAAACGGGTGACACGGCAGCGGGGGGCCGCCTGGGTCGGGGCCGCCCTCGCGGCCTTCGCGCCGCCGATGGTGAGCCACGCCAACGCCCACCCGAACTTCGTGGTCCTGTTCATGATCCCGCCGATCGTGGACCGCGCGCTGCGGCTGTGCGAGGGCACCCGGGTGCGGCGGAACGGGATCGTGCTCGGGCTGATGGCGGCGTACCAGATCTTCCTGGGCGAGGAGCCGCTGCTGCTGGCCGCGATCGGCATGACGCTGTTCGCGGCGGCGTACGCGGTGGTGCGCAGGGATGTCGCCGGGGCGGCCTGGCGCCCCCTGCTGAAGGGCCTCGGGACCGGCGCGGCGGTCTGTCTGCCGATCGTCGCCTTCCCGCTGTACTGGCAGTTCGCGGGCCCGCAGAGCTACAGCGGCGTGCTGCACGGCGACAACGCGGGCAACAGCCCCCTCGCCCTGCTGTCCTTCGCCGAGCGCTCCCTGCTCGCGGGCGACGCGGAGCGGGCCGACGCGCTGTCCCTGAACCCCACCGAGCAGAACGCCTTCTACGGCTGGCCGCTGCTGCTGCTGGCCTTCGGGATCGTCGTACGGATGTGGCGACGGCCTGTCGTCAGGGCGCTGGCGGTGACGGCGGCCGGCGCGGCGCTGTTGTCGCTCGGTCCGAAGTTCCGCATCCCGCTGACCGACACGGTGTACCCGGGGCCCTGGGCGCTGTTCGCCCACAGGCCGCTGTTCGAGTCGGTGATCGAGGGCCGGCTGGCGATGATCTGCGCGCCGGTGCTCGGCATGCTGCTCGCGATCGCCCTGGCCCGGCTGTCGGCGACGCCGAGGATCGGCACCCTCTACTGCGGGCTGCTCGCCGTCGCCCTCGCGCTGCTGCCCCTCGTCCCGGCGCCGCTGAAGGCGGTGGACCGCGCGCCGGTGCCGGAGTTCGTCTCCGCGGGCCTGTGGAAGTCGTACGTCCGCGACGGCGAGTCGCTCGTCCCGGTGCCGCTGCCCGACCCGGGCGCGGCGGAGGCGCTGCACTGGCAGACGGCGGCCCACCTCGGTTTCAAGCTGCCCGGCGGCTACTTCAACGGGCCCTACGGCCCCGACCGCATCGGCATCTACGGCGCCTCGCCCCGCTACACCTCCAACATGCTGCGGGACGTGCGCTACACGGGCGTGGTGCCGGCCATCGGCGCCCAGTGGCGGGCCCAGGCCCGGCGGGACTTCGCGTACTGGCACGCGGGCGCCCTGGTCGTGGCCCCGCAGGAGAACGACGACAAGCTGCGCCGGGTCGTCACCGAGCTGGTGGGACGGCCGGGGAAGTGGACCGGCGGGGTGTGGGTATGGGACCTGCACGAGGGGAGCTGAGGCACGAGGGGAGCTGAGGGGGGCGGCCACCGACTACGCTCTACACCCCCCGGCCCCCGCGCCGGCCCCCGTGCCGCCGACCACCGAACGCACCCGGTTCTGCCCTATGCGAGGAGTCCTCCTTGGCCTGTGACCTGTGGCTGGTACCGCTCGTCGACGTGTTGTGCCACACCCCCGACAACCCGTTCGCCGAGGAACTCGCGCAGTACGACAAGGTGCTCGCCGAGAACGGCCTGCCCCCGGTACCGGTGTACCAGTACATGCCGGGCCTGTCGGGCGAGGTGGCGCCGGTGGCCGGCTTCGACTACGACGCGCTGCACTTCCTGCGCCGCGCCTACCTGCTCCAGGTCTGCGGCCTGCCGCTGACCCCGGTCGACGAACTGGGCGGGGACTACGAGCAGTTGCTGGAGATGTTCGAGTCGACGGCCCAGCAGTCCCACCTGGTCTGGCACTACGACCACGCGGGCGCCTACGTCCCGCTGGACTTCCCCCAGCCGCTGTCCAACGACGAGCTGCTGGCCGGCGGCGGGCCGCTGGGCTCCTCCCAGGCGCTGCTGCGGGAACTGGAGCACGTGGCCCCGTCCCTCGGCATCGACCCGGCCAACCCCCCGGCCGCCCCGGAGCCGCCGCTCGGCCCCACGGAGCTGGAGCAGCCGGCCGCCCCCGCCCCGTACGACCCCAGCCCGTTCGCCCGGGAGCGGCACGTCTGGCTGGGGCTGCACGCGGCGGCGACCCGGAGCATGGCCCAGGGCTCGATGATCGTCTTCAGCTGAGCCGGGACCGGGCGGACGCGGACCAGACGGACGGACACCGGGCGGACGCAGACCGGACGGACGGACACCGGGCGGACGCGGACCGGACAGCCGGACACCGGCCGGACATCGGACGGACGGCGGGGTGGCGCGGAGGCCGGACGGACGGACGGCAGGGTGGCGCGGGGGCCGGACGGCGGGGCGATCGGGTGACCCGGGGGTGCCGGGTCACCCGTACCGCTTCCGCCTACAGGAACGAGTTGATCTCGATCGTCTCGTCCCGGCCCGGGCCGACGCCGATCGCGGAGATCGGGGCGCCGGACATGTCCTCCAGCGCCTTGACGTAGGCCTGGGCGTTCTTCGGGAGGTCGGCGAAGGTCTTGGCCTTCGTGATGTCCTCCTGCCAGCCGGGGAGGTACTCGTAGACCGGCTTGGCGTGGTGGAAGTCGGTCTGGGAGTAGGGCAGCTCCTCGACGCGCTCGCCGTCGATCTCGTAGGCGACGCAGACCGGGATCTGCTCCCAGCCCGTGAGCACGTCCAGCTTGGTGAGGAAGAAGTCGGTCAGGCCGTTGACCCGGGTGGCGTAGCGGGCGATCACCGCGTCGAACCAGCCGCAGCGGCGGTCGCGGCCCGTGGTCACGCCCCGCTCGCCGCCGATGCGGCGCAGCGCCTCGCCGTCCTCGTCGAACAGCTCGGTCGGGAACGGGCCGGAGCCGACGCGGGTCGTGTACGCCTTCAGGATGCCGATGACCCGGCCGATCCGGGTCGGGCCGACGCCGGCGCCGGTGCAGGCGCCGCCCGCGGTCGGGTTGGAGGAGGTGACGAAGGGGTACGTGCCGTGGTCGATGTCGAGGAGGGTGCCCTGACCGCCCTCGAACAGGACGACCTTGTTCTCGTCGAGGGCCTGGTTGAGGACCAGGACCGTGTCGGCGACGTACGGCTCGATCTGCTCGGCGTAGCCCAGCAGCTCCTCGACCACCTGGTCCACGGCGATGGCGCGGCGGTTGTAGAGCTTGGTCAGGATCTGGTTCTTGACGTCGAGGGCCGCCTCCACCTTCTGGGTGAGGATCGACTCGTCGTACAGGTCCTGGACCCGGATGCCCACGCGGTTGATCTTGTCCGCGTAGGTCGGGCCGATGCCGCGGCCGGTGGTGCCGATCTTGCGCTTGCCGAGGAAACGCTCGGTGACCTTGTCGACCGTCACGTTGTACGGCGTGATGACATGCGCGTTACCGCTGATCAGGAGCTTGGACGTGTCGACGCCGCGCTCGTTCAGACCGCTCAGCTCGGAGAGCAGGACCGACGGGTCCACGACGACGCCGTTGCCGATGACCGGAGTACAACCGGGGGACAGGATTCCGGAAGGGAGGAGGTGCAGTGCATACTTCTGGTCGCCGACGACGACCGTGTGGCCGGCGTTGTTGCCGCCCTGGTAACGCACCACGTAGTCCACCGAGCCACCGAGCAGGTCGGTGGCCTTTCCCTTGCCTTCGTCACCCCACTGAGCACCGAGCAGCACAAGTGCGGGCACGCGCGTACACCCCTTCCGGGCGGGGCATGTCCAGGATCAGGGGCGTACGCGGGCTCACCGCCGCGTACACCGCGCGACCGTCGTTGGCCGCACCACCGTCGGACCGGATGCCCCGGAATAGACGAAGCCCCTGGCGCAATAGCGCAAGGGGCTCTTGCACAAAGATGCTACCCGAGGAAGCGAGGCAGGACCGAGGTGGCGACCTATCCGACGTCCGACCAGCTGCTGGTGGTCATCGACCCGGTGGCCCGGCACACGGACGGGGAGTCCGTACGGATCGCGAAGGACGTGCTCAGCGCGGGTGCGGCCACGAAGGTGTGCCTGCCGGAGGGACCGGAGGAGTTCGCCCGCGCGCTGGAACGGCGCGGCTCGCGGCGGCCGGTGGTGGTGGGCGACGACCGGGCACTGCTGCGGGCCGTCGCCGTGCTGCACCGCCGGCGGGAACTCGCCTCGTGCGCACTGTCGGTGGTGCCCGTCGGGGGTGCGATGTCCCTGGCCCGCTCGCTGGGTGTGCCGGCCGGACCGGTGGCGGCCGCGCGGGCGGTGCTCGAGGGCGCCGAGCGCCGGCTCGACCTGCTCGTCGACGACAGCGACGGGGTGGTGCTGGGGACGCTGCGCATCCCGCCGCTGTCCCCGCGGGACGTTCCGGCGGGACCGGCGGCGGTCGGCGCGGGGGCGGGCGCCGCGAGCCGTGACTGGCTGCGGACCTGCCAGTCGCTGGTCCGGACCCTGGTGGCACGCCCTGTCCGCACGACGGCACAGGCCCAGCCCGGGCCCGCCCGGCTGCGGGTGGAGGTCGACGGGCGGACGGTGGTGGACCTGGACCAGCCGGTGGAGGCGGTCTCGGTCGCGCCCGGCAGCGCGGGAGCGGCGACCGTCGAGGTGCGGCCGCTGTCCGGGCCCGGCGCGGAGGCGTCCCCGCTGCTGGCCGAGGGGCGCACGGTGACGGTCACGGGAGCGGACTTCCGCTACCGCGCGGACGCGGTGGTCTCGGGGCCGGTGCGCCGGCGGACGTGGACGGTCCGGGAGGGAGCCTGGGGGCTGACCCTGCCCCCGCGGGGGTGAGCGGGGCGGGCTGTGGTCGCTGGGGCGGCGGGCCGGGGCCCTTGGGGCGAGGGGCGAAGGGGGTCAGCGGGCCGCGGTGGTCGGGGCGGCGGGGGCGAAGGGGATCCGGGGGTCAGCGGGTTCCGAAGAGTTCGTCCCGCCGCGCACGCCAGCGGTCCATCATCGCGGCGATCTCGGTGTCCACGAACTCGAAGAAGGCCAACGTCTCGGCCAGCCGGCGGCCGGCCGGGGTGGCTTCGCCGAGGCTCTGCACGCCCTCGCGCAGGGCGTGCTCCCAGCGCTTGATGACCGCCTCCCGGCTGGTCAGCGCCTCGTACCACTGGTCTCCGTGCACCCGGTACCGCTCGCGGCGGGAACCGGGCTCCCGCTCCCGCGAGACCATGTGCACCTGCGCCAGGTAGCGCACGGCGCCCGAGACGGCGGCTGGGCTGATCCTCAGCTGCTCGCCGAGCTCGGCGGAGGTCAGCGTGCCGGAGTCGGACGCGAGCAGAGCGGCGAAGACCCTGGCCGGCATCCGCGGCACGCCCGCCTCGACGAGCTGGGCCGCGAAGTGCTCCACGAACCGGGACACCGCCTCGGGGTCCCGCTCCACCGCCTCCGGGTCCACCTCGGGTGATCGGGCGGCCGTTCCCGGCACCTGCGAGGCTCCCCGGTCCGCCGGGTCCGGCCCACCCGCCCGGTCCGGCCGGTCCGGCCGCGGGGACCGCTCGGCCCTCCCCTTCCGCTGTGTCATTCCCGGATCATCTCCCCTGATCAGGCACCACCCTCGCGCACCGGCGCCGGCCACGTCGCGTACAAGCGCAGTTTATACGGTTCCTTAACTTCACAAATTTGTGAAACAAGCGTACGTTGCGAAGCATGACGAAGGCAATCACCGTCTCGGGTCTGCACAAGTCGTTCGGTGCCACCCACGCGCTGGACGGACTCGACCTGGACGTGGAGACCGGCGAGGTCCACGGCTTCCTCGGCCCCAACGGCGCCGGCAAGTCCACCGCGATCCGCGTGCTGCTCGGACTGCTGCGCGCCGACTCGGGCGCCGCCCAGGTACTGGGCCGCGATCCGTGGCAGGACGCGGTGGAGGTGCACCGCCGCATCGCGTACGTGCCCGGGGACGTGACCCTGTGGCGCAACCTCTCCGGCGGCGAGGTCATCGACCTGTACGGCCGGCTGCGCGGGGGCCTGGACGCCCGGCGCCGCGCGGAGCTGATCGAGCGCTTCGAGCTGGACCCCACGAAGAAGGGGCGCACCTACTCCAAGGGCAACCGGCAGAAGGTCGCCCTGGTCGCCGCCTTCGCCTCGGACGTCGACCTGCTGATCCTGGACGAGCCGACGTCCGGACTCGACCCGCTGATGGAGGAGGTCTTCCAGCGCTGCGTGGAGGAGGAGCGCGCCCGCGGCCGCACCGTCCTGCTGTCCTCCCACATCCTCAGCGAGGTCGAGGAGTTGTGCGACCGGGTGAGCATCATCCGCAAGGGCCGCACCGTGGAGAGCGGTTCGCTGGCCGACCTGCGCCATCTGACCCGCACCAGCGTCAGCGCCGAACTCGCCGGGCCGCCCAACGGACTCGCCCGGCTGCCCGGCGTCCACGACCTCGACGTCCAGGGCAACCGGGTCCGCCTCCAGGTGGACACCGACAAGCTCGACGGAGTGCTCCGCTCGCTCAGCGAGTCGGGCGTGCGCTCGCTCACCTCCACCCCGCCCACGCTGGAGGAACTCTTCCTGCGGCACTACCAGGACGACGCCCGCACGGACGCCGCCGGAACCACGCCCGGAGCCGGGGCCGGGGCCGGGGTGGGGGCCGGAACCGGGGCCGGGGCCGGAACCGAGGCCGGAACCGGGGCCGGGGTTGGGGCCGGAACCGGGGCCGGGGTTGGGGCCGGAACCGAGGCCGGAACCGGGGCCGACGGGACGGTGGCCCGATGACCGCCCCTGCCTTCCCCTCACTCGCGGCGCGCCCCGGCGGCGCCCGCCGGCTGGCCGGCACGGCGACCCTGCTGAGGTTCTCCCTGCGCCGCGACCGCGTGATGATCCCGGTGTGGGTCGCGGTGAACGCGCTGATGGTGCTCTCCATGCCGAACACGCTGAAGAGCCTGTACGCCACCCCCGCCGAACGCGCCGAACTGCTGGGCCAGGTGGCCGGCAACACCTCGCTGCGCGCCATGGTCGGCCCCGTCTTCGGCGACTCCCTGGGGGCGCTGACGGCCTGGCGGGTGGGCGTGTACGCGGGAGCGCTCGCGGCCGTGACGAGCCTGCTCGTCGTCGTACGGCACACCCGGGACGAGGAGGAGAGCGGCCGTCAGGAACTGCTGTCGTCCGGCATGGTCGGCCGCCGCGCGCCGCTGACGGCGGCACTGCTGGCGGCGGCGGTCGCCAACACGGCGCTCGGGCTGCTGATCGCGGCCGGGCTCGCCGGGCAGGGGGCGTCCGGAGCGGCCGCCCTCGGACTCGCGGTGGCCGGCACCGGCATGGTGTTCGCCACGACGACGGCGATCGCCGCCCAGCTCACCGAGAGCGCGCGGGCCGCCCGCGGCCTGGGCGCGGCGGTGCTGTGCGCGGCCTTCGTGCTGCGGGCGGCGGGCGACTCGGCCAGTGCCGACGGTTCCTCCGTGTGGACCTGGGCGTCCCCGCTGGGCTGGCTGGAGGAACTGCGGGCCTATGCCGGCGAGCGCTGGTGGGTGCTGCTGCTGTTCGCCGCCGCCGTCGTCGTGCAGGGCTGGGTCGCCTACGCGCTGGCCGGGCGGCGGGACGTCGGCATGGGCTTCCTGCCCGCCCGGCCCGGACCCGCCGAGGGCGGGCTCGGCACCGCGGGCGCGCTGGCCTGGCGGCTGCACCGCGGCGGCGTGCTGGGCTGGAGCGCCGGCTTCTTCCTCGCCGGAGCCGTCTACGGCTCGATGACCGACGGCGCGGCCGATCTCGTCGGCGGCAACGAGAAGGCGCGCGAGATCTTCGAGCGCATGGGCGGGCAGTCGGCCCTGACGGACGCCTTCCTCGCCGCGCTGGTCGGCATGCTCGGCCTGGTCGCCTCCCTCTACATCGTCTCGTCCGTGCTGCGGCTGAGCGGTGAGGAGACGTCCGGGCGCGCCGAACCCGTGCTGGCGGGCGCGGTGGGCCGGCTGCGCTGGGCCGCGGGCCATCTGCTGATCGCCTTCGGCGGCTCGGCGCTGATCATGCTGCTGGCCGGCCTGGGCTTCGCCGTCGGCTACGGCAGGGAGATCCTGCCCATCCTGGGCTCCTGTCTGCTCCAGGTCGCCGCGGTCTGGGTGATCGGCGGCATCGCCGTGCTCCTGTACGGCGTCCTCCCGCGCGGCGCGGTCGCGGCCTGGGCCGTGGCGGGCGCGGTCCTGCTGATCGGCTGGATCGGACCCGCCCTCGACGTCCCGCGGGCCGTGCTGGACCTCTCGCCCTTCGGTCATCTGCCCAAGCTGCCGGGCGGGCACATGGAGTGGGCCCCGGTGGGCGTCCTCCTCGCGCTCGCGGTGGTGCTGGTGGCCGGCGGCCTGGCGGGCCTGCGCAGACGCGACCTGACCACCTGACCGGCCGGTCCCGGCCTTCCTGCCCAGGGACCGGCCGGTCCCGTCCGGACCGGCGTCCTAACGGACCTCCACGCTCAGCCCTTTCAGACCGCGGATCACGAAGTTGGGCTTGCGGACGGGCTCGGCGGCGAGGGTCAGGGTCGGGGCCCGGTTCAGCAGGGCCGTCATGGAGGCGGTCAGCTCCAGCCGGGCCAGCGGCGCGCCGATGCAGTAGTGGATGCCCGCGCTGAAGGAGATGTGGGGGTTGTCCCGGCGGGCGAGGTCCAGCCGCTCCGGCGCGGCGAAGACCCCGGCGTCGTGGTTGGCCGAGCCGAAGAGCATGGCGATCTCCGCGCCCCTCGGGACGACCGTGCCGTCGATCTCGATGTCGTCGAGCACCCACCGCTCGAAGAGCTGGAGCGGGGTGTCGTAGCGCATCAGCTCCTCGACGGCGGAGGGGACGAGGGAGTGGTCCGCGCGCAGGGCCGCCAGCTGGTCCGGGTTGCGGAAGAGCGCCCACCAGCCGTTGACCGTCGCGTTCACCGTGGCCTCGTGGCCGGCGTTGAGCAGCAGGACCGCCGTGGAGATCATCTCCTGCTCGGTCAGCCGGTCGCCCTCGTCGTGTGCCGCGATCAGCCCGGAGATCAGGTCCTCGCCCGGCTTCTCGCGGCGGGCGGCGATCAGCTCCCGCAGATACTCCGAGAACTCCACCGACGCCCGCACCGCCCTGGCCGCCGTCTCCTCGGACGGGTTCAGCTCGTACATCCCGCAGATGTCCGCCGACCAGGGGCGCAACTGGGCGCGGTCCGCCTCCGGGATGCCCAGCATCTCGGCGATCACGGCGACCGGAAGCGGCTCGGCCACATCGGTGAGCAGGTCACCGCCGCCCGCCTCCACCAGGGCGGCGACCAGCTCGTTCGCCAGGCCGTGGACGTACGGCCGCAGCCGCTCCACCGTCCGCGGGGTGAACGCCTTGGACACCAGCCGCCGGATCCTGGTGTGGTCCGGGGGCTCCAGGTCGAGCATCCCGTGGTCGTTGAGCACATGGAACGGCTCGTGCTCCGGCGGGGGCGCCGTACGGCCGAACTCCTCGTGGGTGAACCGGTGCTGGTAGCTGCGGCCCAGGCGGCGGTCGCGCAGCAGCGCCGAGACGTCCGCGTGCCGCGGGACCAGCCACTGGTCGCTGGGCTCGTAGTAGTGCACGCGGCCCCGCGCGCGCAGTTCGGCGTAGGCGGGGTAGGGGTCGGCGACGAAGGCCGGGTCCCACGGGTCGAAGGCGAGGTCGGAAGGGGCTGCCATGGACGGACGGTAGCCCGCCGTCCCGTCCCCTGACCAGGGTCAGCCGGGCGTCACCAGCCGCGCCTCGTAGGCGAACACCGCCGCCTGCGTACGGTCCCGCAGGCCCAGCTTGACCAGGATCCGGCTCACGTGGGTCTTGATCGTCGACTCGGCGACCACCAGCCGCTCCGCTATCTCCGCGTTGGACAGGCCCTGCGCGATCTGCACCAGCACCTCCGTCTCCCGTTCGGTCAGGTCGCCGTACGCCGCGTGCGCGCCGGCCGGCAGCCTCGGGGTGTCGGACATCTTCGAGAACTCGGTGATCAGCCGTCTGGTGACCGAGGGGGCCAGCAGTGCCTCGCCGGCCGCCACCACCCGCACGCCGTCGGCGAGCTGCCGCGCCGAGGCGTCCTTGAGCAGGAACCCGGAGGCTCCCGCGCGCAGCGCCTGGTACACGTACTCGTCGAGGTCGAAGGTGGTCAGCACGAGCACCTTCGCCGTGCCGTCCGCGGCGACGATCTCCCGGGTCGCCTCGATGCCGTTGAGCTCCGGCATGCGGATGTCCATCAGCACCACGTCCGGCGCCAGTTCGCGCACCCGCTCCACCGCCTCGCGCCCGTTGACGGCCTCGCCGACGACCTCGATGTCCGGCATCGCGTTCAGCAGCACCGAGAAGCCCTCGCGCACCATCATCTGGTCGTCCGCGATCAGCACCCGGATCGTGTCCGCCGTCATGCACCGGCCCCGCTGTCGTCCGTGCCCTGCCACACCGTGGCGACCGGCAGGAACACCACCACCTCATAGCCACCGTCGCCGGTCGGGCCCGTCTGTATCTCACCGCTGAGCATCGAGACGCGCTCGCGCATGCCGGTGATGCCGTGGCCGGCGCCCGGCGAGGGCTTGACCATGGACGGCTCGGGCGCCGGCCCGTTGACCACGCGCAGTCCGAGCCCGCCGAGGACGTAGCCGATCTCGACCCGCGCGCTGGCGCCGGGCGCGTGCCGCAGAGTGTTGCTGAGGGCCTCCTGAACGATCCGGTACGCCGACAGCTCCACGCCCTGCGGGAGTTCACGCACCGCGCCGGTGACCGTCTTCTCCACCTCCAGGCCGGCCTCCCGCACGTTGGCCAGCAAGGTGTCGAGGTCGGCGAGGGTGGGCTGCGGGGCCTCGGGGGCCTCGTAGTCCTCGGCGCGCACCACGCCGAGCACACGGCGCAGCTCGGTCAGCGCCGCCACCGCGTTCTCCCGGATGGTGGCGAAGGCCTTCTCCAGTTCCGGCGGCGGATTCTCCACCCGGTAGGGGGCGGCCTCGGCCTGGATCGCGACCACCGACATGTGGTGGGCGACGACGTCGTGCAGTTCACGGGCGATCGTGGTGCGCTCCTCGAGCAGGGTGCGGCGGGAGCGCTCGTGCGCGGTCACCGTCTGCTGTGCGGTCACCTCGCGCTCGGCGCTGCGGCGTATGTGCCACACGGTGACGGCCAGCATCGAGAAGGCCGACAGCACCAGCATGGGGGCCGAGTTGTCGATGGCGTGGTAGCCGGAGGCGGTCTCGGCGAGGAAGGAGTAGAGCGCGGTGAGCACCCACATCCACGCCGCCGTGCGCGGCCGGGTGCGTATCGCCACCACCGTCATCACCGTCAGGTGGGTGACGTAGGCGCCGGGCTGCCAGGGCCAGTCGCCGAAGGCCCCGGCGGTCACCGAGGTGACCGCGGCCGCCACCAGGGACAGCCAGAACGCCCCGACCGGCCGGGCCAGCGTCAGCAGCACCGGTATCAGGGCCAGCAGGCCGGACACGGGCGCCTGCGGGCCGTCGCCGTCGGCCGTCCAGCCGACGAACATCGCCAGCAGGCCGGCCGCGACCACCAGCGCGTGCGGCGCCCAGGCCGCGTATCCGCGGGTGCGGCCGGACAGCCGCCTGGTGAGCCGGCCGCCGCCCGTCCTGCGGGGCAGTGGGCGGTAGGCGAAGGCGTCGTGGAACAGCTCCTGCCTCAGCCCGCGCAGGGCGTCCGCGGCCAGCCGGAACTCCGGGCTGCGTGGCTGGGACGCGCCGTTGCCGTCCGGCGTCGTCCGCGTCTGGGTCGTCTCGGTCACGATGAGAACGGTAGGCGCAGGCGGGGGTCGCGGTCGTCCCCAGTGAGAGGGGTCCTTCGCCGTCCGCCTCAAGTACTACGGGTACTCCGCGCACGTCGGCGCTCCCCCGGCCGGGACGCCGGGCCGCCCACGCCGGCTCTCCCGCCGCGGGCACTCCCGGCCGTCCGCGGCGCCCGTCCCTGCGGCGCCCGTCCCCTCGGCCCCGGCCCTGCTGCGCCCGTCCCGCGTCAGTATCCGGCGGGGCGGACCAGGCCCGACTCGTAGGCGAAGACCGCCGCCTGGGTACGGTCCCGCAGGCCCAGCTTCACCAGGATGCGGCCGACATGGGTCTTCACGGTCTGCTCGGCCACCACCAGCCGCTCGGCGATCTCCGCGTTGGACAGGCCGTGCGCGATGAGGGTGAGCACCTCCGTCTCCCTTTCGGTCAGATCCCCCACACGCGTCTTCAGCGGGGTGCGGGGCCTGCCGTTCATCCGGGAGAACTCCGCGATCAGCCGGCGGGTGACCCCCGGGGCGAGCAGGGCGTCGCCAGCCGCGATCACCCGGACGGCCTCGGCGAGCTTGTCCGCGGAGGCGTCCTTCAGCAGGAAGCCGGAGGCACCGGCGCGCAGTGCCTCGTAGACGTACTCGTCGAGGTCGAAGGTGGTGAGCACCAGCACCCTCGTGTCCGGCGTGGCGGCGCCGGTGGTGATGCGGCGGGTGGCCTCGATGCCGCCGAGCTCGGGCATGCGGATGTCCATGAGGACGACGTCCGGGGCGAGTTCGGCGACCTGGGCGACGGCGTCCAGGCCGTTCACCGCCTGGCCGACCACCTCGATGTCCGGCTGGGTGTTGAGCAGCACGGTGAAGCCCTGGCGGACCATCTGCTGGTCGTCGGCGATGAGGACGCGGATGCTGCCGCTCGTCATGGGGTCTGCTCTCCTGTCGCGGGCGGGGGGCCGTCGGCCGTCGTGTCCAGGCGGGCCGTCTCCTGGTGAGTCGTCCCCTGATGGACGGCCGGGGCGGCCGGCGGTTCCACGCGGACGACGACGGGCCCGTCGGGCTCGGGGTGGATGACGGGCGCCTCCCCCGACGCGGGCGGGGCGGGGACGGTGAGCGGGGTGGCGCCGTCACGGGGCAGGAAGGCGGAGACCGAGAAGCCTCCGTGCAGGGTCGGCGCCGCGTCGACGTGCCCGCCGAGCATCGCCGCCCGCTCCCGCATGCCGAGCAGGCCGTGCCCGGCCCCCGGTGAAGGCGTCACGGGCTGCCCGGGACGGGAGTTGACCACGTTGAGGTACAGGCCGTCCGGGACATGGACCAGCTCCACGCGGACCGTAGAACCCGGCGCGTGGCGCAGGGCGTTGCTCAGCGCCTCCTGGACGATGCGGTAGCCCGACAGCTCCACGCCGGGCGGGTACGGGCGCTTCTCGCGGCGCGTGTCGGTGACGTCCAGGGCGACCGTGAGGCCCGCGGCACGGGTGTTGTCCACCAGGGTGCCGAGCCGGTCGAGGGTGGGCTGCGGGGAGTCGGGGGCGGTGCCGGACTCGCCGAGCCCGTAGGGGTCCTGCGGGTTGTCCGAGCGCAGCACGCCGAGCACGCGGCGCAGTTCCGCGAGGGCCTCCAGGGCGTTCTGCCGGATGCCGGCGAGGTTCTCCCTCAGCTCCGGTGAGGGGTTCTCCGTCAGGTGCGGCGCCACCTGGGCCTGGATGGAGATGACCGACATGTGGTGGGCGACCACGTCGTGCAGTTCGCGGGCGATGCGGCTGCGCTCCTCGAGCAGGGTGCGCCGGGCCCGCTCCTCCGCGGTGAGGGTGGTCTGGCGGCCCAGCTCCGCCCGGGCCTCGCGGCGCCCGCGCAGAGCGGTGCCGAGCACCACCACGACCGCCGACAGCACCATGGCGAGCACACCGGTGGGCTGCTGCCCGGCCGAACCCCACAGGGCCTGCAGCACATAGGTGACCAGCACGGTCAGCGCGAACGCCTCCACGGCGACGCGCAGGCGCACCCGCAGCGCGAGCAGCAGCAGCACGAACAGGTGGGCGACGATGCCGGCCGCGCTCCACGGCCAGGGGAAGTCGTGCACCTCTCCCGCCGCCAGGGGTGCGCTCAGCACCACCGCCCCCAGCACCGTGGCGGCCAGGGACAGCCACCATGCCGGGACGGGCCGCCACAGGGCGAGCGCCATCGCGCCGCTCTGCCCCACGGCCACGGGGAAGGCGTAACCGAAGCCGAGGCCGCCGTTGTCGGAGAGCTGCCCCAGGCCGCCGACCAGCACGCCGAAGGCCGCCAGCCACACGATGCCGTGCGGCAGCCAGCGCAGCCACACGGAGGGCGGCAGCGGATCCTGGCGCACGGTCCACAGGTCGTCGCGCAGCACCCGCAGCCCTCGCCCGGCCAGGCTCCCCCATCGCATCACGCGCCCACCCTAGGGCCTGGTGCGGTGACCGCCCCGGGGCTTTGCGACCGCACGGTCCGGGGAGCGCGCCGGCCGCCGCCCCGCTCGAAGCCCCGGAAGGCCGCCCAGCAGACTGCCAGCGCGAGCGTGAGGACGGGGAGCCAGGCCAGGCGGGCCACCACCCAGCCGGGACCGTCGGGAACGGTGTGCAGCCCGGCCAGTGGTCCCACTGGAAGGAGTACGGCGGTCGTCGCCATCAGGGCCGTCTGGTGCCAGAGGAAGACCGTCATCGCGGAGAGGTTGACCAGTGCCACGGCCGCCCAGGCCGCCGGGCGGCGCATCGCCCGGCGCAGCGGTGCGCGCAGCAGCAGGGCCAGGCCGCACTGCGCCAGGCCGAAGGCGACCGCGGCCAGGGTCGGCGGGTTCAGGTTGGAGACGGCGGCGCCCGGGACGCCGACCATCGACGCCGGATAGCCCGCCAGGGCGACGAGGACCGCGGTGGCCGCCGCGCCGCCGGTCAGCAGCGTCCAGCCCGCGCGACGGCGGTCCAGCTCGCCCCGGGTCCAGGCCGCGCCCACGGTGAACGGCACCAGCCACCCGGCGGGCAGGTTCAGCCAGCCCAGCCAGGCGGGGCCGCCGAGGCCAAAACGCAGCAGGTCGACATGGAGGACGACGGCCGCCGGCCACAGCGGGTTGAGCCGGGTGAGCAGCGGGGTCGCGGCCGTGAGGGCGGCGAACACCAGCAGGAACCACAGCGGGGACAGGGCGAGCCCGACCAGGGCACGGACCGTGCCGGGGTCCGCGCCGGTGAGGAGCAGGGTGGCCGAGGTGACCGCCCACAGCGTCAGCACGGCGGCGACCGGCCGGAACAGGCGGGACAGCCGGGCGCGCAGCCACTGGCCGTAGGGGACGCCGCGGGCCCGGGACGAGCCGTATCCGCGTGTCGCCACATGGCCGCCGACCAGGAAGAACACCGCGAGGGTCTGGAAGAGCCAGGAGACGGGGGCCAGAGCGGGCATGTGCTGCAGCGGGCTCGTGGTGCGCAGGGCGGGGTGCGTACCGCTGCCGGTGCCGGAGACCAGGGCGGTGACCAGCCAGTGGCCGAGCACCACGCCGAGGATCGCGCACGCCCTCAGGGCGTCCACCGCCCGGTCCCGGCCCTGCGGGGTCGCGGCGTGGACACGGAGGGCGGCGGCGCGCAGGCCCCCGCGTACGGCGGGACGAACGGGTACCGGGACGTCGGTCACCTCGCACCTCCTTCCGCGGTGCCGAGGACGATCCTGCCGAGGTGGGCGAGGGACGGGGAGCCGGGAGTAAGGTAGGCGCTGTGACCGCCCCGCCCGGCGTCGAAGACGCGGGCGCCGAAGGCGGGGTCCATCGGGTCGGCGCCGAGGCCGAGCGTGGTGCCGAGGAGGTCGGCGCGCACATGCGGCACGTGCGCCACCCAGTCGCCGGCGCCCCGGGCCGCCCACACCCGGGCGGGGGTGCGCAGTTCCGCCACGGAGTCCGCGCCGGTGCCGGGACTGCCGATCAGGGCGATGTCGTCCACGTCCAGGCCGGCCGCGGCGCGCCCGCACACCACCGAGCCGTAGGAGTGGCACACCAGCGTGATGTGCGGTGCCCTGCCCAGCACGTCGCGCAGGCCGTGTATCAGCCGCCGCAGGCCCGGGGCGGCCTGCTCGGCGCGGCCCGTGGTGAGGACCGTGGAGCTGACCGTGCCCGGTGTCTCGTAGCCGAGCCAGGCCACGACCGCCGTGCGCGTCATGGCGGGGGCCTGCCGGGACAGCTCGCGGGACAGGGACAGGGCACCCTGCCGGAACCGGCCGTAGGTGTCGAGCGAGGTGTCTGAGCCGGGGACCAGGACCGCGACGCGGTCGGCGTGCGCCAGGTCGCCGAGCACCTCCGTGGCACGGCCCTGGCCCCGGCCGTCGAAGGCGAGCAGGTGCCGTCCGGGCGCCGCGAGCGAGGCGTCCGCGGACGCACGGTGCGTGTCGCCGTGGGCGGCCGCCATCCGGGACGCCAGGGCCGCGTTGGCCCGGTTCGCCGCGTAGGCCGCCTCCAGGGTGCTCCGGGTGAGGGGCGCGAGCGCCGCCGGGGGCGGAGCGGGTATCCGGGGTCGGGCGGCACCCGAGAGCGGCACCACCACCGCGGCGGCGACGAGCACCGCCAGGAAGGCCCGGCACAGGCGCCGGGCGCGGTGCCCGGAGGCGGTGCCCGGCGGAGCCCCGCCCCCGCACGCGCCCCCGCCCTCACCCTTGCCCTCGCCGTCCCCCCGCGCCGCATCCCCGTCCGCGGGCATGTCCGCACTCACGTCGGCACTCACGTCCGCGCGCCTGTCCGCACTCACGCCGGCGCGCATGTCCGCGACCCCGACCGGCCGTGCAAGCCCCATGGCTCGTCCCCCTCCGTTCCGGGCCCGCCATCGGGCCGGCACGGAAGGGAAATTACGGATCGTGCGTCGTCGCCCGCGTCCCGCCGGAGGGGTGTTCCGCGCCGTGGCTCTCAGGTACTACGGGTATGACCGGGTGCCCGGCGCCGCACTTCCGGACCGCGGACGGCGAGCGCCCGGCCCGGGACGGGCCGGGCCGGGGACGTCCCGGAAGGGCCAGGGATATCCCGAGGCGGCCGGGGATGTCCCGAGGCGGCGTGGGATGCCCGGGAGAGCCGGGATGCCCGGGAGAGCCGGGACGGCCCGGGGCGGCCCGGATTCACCACGCCAGCTGGGCTATCTCCTCCGCCACCACCGCGCACGCGTCCACGGCCGGGTCGATCAGGGGGAAGTGGCCGACGCCCTCCAGCAGGGTCAGGCCCACCACCTCGCCGGCCTTCGCCGCCGCCTCCGCGTAGGACTCGGCGACGGCCTGCGGTACGACCACGTCCGTGCGCCCCTGGACGAGAGTGGTGGCGATGCCCGTCGGCAGCAGCAGCGCCGGATCGGCATAGGGCTGGCGCTCGGTGAACTTCTCCTCGCCTCCGAGCAGTTGGAGGGCCGCCTGGCCGCACACGTCCAGTTTCCCGGCCACCGAGAAGTCGGCGATCGGGGCCAGGGCGACCACGCCCCGCAGGGGCGCCGGGCCCTGGGTGCGCCAGGGGGCGTCCGCCGGCAGGAGGTGCCGGGCCGCCGCCCACAGCGCGAGATGGCCTCCGGCCGAGTGCCCGGTGACCACCGTGCGCCGCGTGTCCGCCTGCGGCAGCGTCTCGCGCACCAGCGCGGGCAGCGTGTCGAGCGC
Organism: Streptomyces sp. NPDC004065; assembly: GCF_044903565.1. Classification (NCBI taxonomy): domain Bacteria; kingdom Bacillati; phylum Actinomycetota; class Actinomycetes; order Kitasatosporales; family Streptomycetaceae; genus Streptomyces; species Streptomyces sp. NPDC004065. The sequence goes on from NZ_JBJDQT010000005.1 coordinate 220,998, forward strand.
CGCCGCCACGTCGTCGAACGTGTCCGGCCAGCGGCCCGCGACCGGGCCCGCCGCGGTGTCCTCGGCTCCGTCCGCGGGACCGCGCCGGTACTCGACACTGGCCACGGCGAAGCCCCGGCGGGCGAGGAAGGCGGCGAACGGGCTGATGTGCCGGCGGTCGTAGGGGGCCCGCCAGGCACCGCCGTGCAGCACCACCACGAGCGGGACCGAGGCGGCGGCGCCGGCGGGGCCGGTACCGGCTCCCGCGCCAGTGCCCGTCCCAGTGCCGCCGCCGCTGCCGCTGCCGCGCGGTGCGTAGAAGTCGATCACCTGGTCGGGGTGCTCGCCGTACGCGGCCGTCGCGTCGGGGTCGACGGGCGCGTGCGAGAAGGCCGAATCCTCCTCCGCGGCGGCTCGCCCCGCGGTGTCGGCATCCCAGGGTGCGGCGTCGTCCGGCATGCTCCAACCTCTCAACGGCAGAACGGGATTGGCGGACCAGGCAGGTGATCCGCGGTTGGCGGGGACGGTACCAGGCCGGCCACGTGCGCCCACACGCGGATGTCACGCTCGGTGAGCCCCGCGACCGCGGGGCTCACCGGCCCACGCCGCGAGCCCCCGGCCCCGCCCCCTACCGAGCCCGACCGAGCCCGATCGAGCCCGACCCACGAACCCAGGTTCCGGCCGCGGCCCCGACCCGCGAACCCCGGTCCCGGTCCCGCCCCCGAGCCCTTACGCCCCTCCCCTCTCCAGCACCTCAGCCAGCACCCGCGCCGCCCGCTCCGCGTCCGCGAAGCCGACGTACAGCGGGGTGAACCCGAACCGCAGCACGTCCGGGTGGCGGAAGTCGCCGACCACGCCCCGCCCGATCAGCCGCTTCATCACGTCCCCGGCCTCGGAGACGGCGTCCCCGGCGCCGGGGGCGGGACAGCGCAACGCCACCTGGCTGCCCCGCTCCTCGTGCGCCACCGGCGTCAGACACTCCACGCGCCCGTCGGGCACGTACGCCGCCACGCACTCCAGGAAGAAGTCCGTCAGCGCGAGCGACTTGGCCCGCACGGCCTCGATCCGCACACCGTCCCAGACCTCGAGCGCCGCCTCCAGGGCGAGCATGGACAGGATGTCGGGCGTGCCCACCCGGCCGCGCCGCGCCCCCGCCACCGGCTCGTACTCCGGCCGCATCCCGAAGGGCTCGGCGTGCGAGTTCCACCCGGGCAGCGGCGAGTCGAAACGGTCCTGCAGCTCGCGGCGCACATAGAGGTACGCGGGCGATCCCGGGCCGCCGTTCAGGTACTTGTACGTACAGCCGACCGCCAGGCCGACCCCGTGCTCGTCCAGCCCCACCGGCAGGGCGCCCGCGCTGTGGCACAGGTCCCACACGGCGTACGCCCCCGCCGCGTGCACGGCGGCCGTGAGGGAGGGCAGGTCGTGCAGGCGGCCGGTGCGGTAGTCGACGTGGTTCAGCAGGACGGCCGCGGTGCGGTCGGACAGGGCGCCGGGCACCTCGGCCGGGGCGACCGGGCGCAGTGTGCAGCCCGTCATCCGGGCGGCCGACCGTGCGATGTAGCCGTCCGTGGGGAAGGTGGTCGCGTCGACCAGGATCTCGTCCCGCCCGCCGCGCCCGTCGCCCGCCGTGCCGCCGGCCGCCGTGCTGCCGCCGCTCGCCGTACCTCCGCCGTCCGCCGTGCCCCCGCCGTCCGCGCGGGCCATCCGTACGGCCGCCACCAGGGCCTTGAAGACGTTGACGCTCGTGGAGTCGCCCACCACGATCTGGCCCGGCGCCGCCCCGACCAGCGGGGCGATCAGGTCGCCGATCCGCTCGGGCGCGGTCCACCAGCCGCTCTCCTCCCAGGAGCGGATGCGCAGCCGCCCCCACTGGCGGCGGACGACGTCCGCGACCCGGTCCGGCACGTTCGCCGGGAGCGCGCCCAGCGAGTTGCCGTCCAGGTACACCACCTCGTCGAGGACGAAGCGGTCGCGCAGCGCGGCCAGTTCGTCCGCGGCGTCCAGTTTCTCCGCCTTCGACGCGAGCTCGGACCACGCTCCGGTGTCAGACATGGGACCTCGCCGTCCACAGCTCGGGGAAGACGTTCTTCTGCGCCCGCTTCTCCAGCCAGGCCACACCGGCCGAGCCGCCCGTGCCGGGCTTGGCCCCCATGGCGCGGCGGGTCGCGACCAGGTGGTCGTTGCGCCAGCGCCACACCAGTTCGGCGACGTCCGTCAGCGCCTCGCCGAGACGGGCGAGCGCGTCGTCGCCGTCACCGGAGTACACCGCCGTCCAGACGCCCTCCACCTCGGGGGACGGCTCGTAGCGCAGCGCCACGTCGCGGTGCAGCACGGCGTCCGGGACGGCGTGCCCGCGCCGGGCGAGCAGCCGCAGCACCTCGTCGTACAGGCTGGGCTCGTGCAGCGCCTTCTCCAGCTCGGCGTGGACGCGCGGTGCGCCGCGGTGCGGGACGAGCATCGACGCGGACTTCTCGCCGAGCAGGAACTCCATGCGGCGGTACATGGCCGACTGGAAGCCGGAGCCCTCGCCGAGGGCGCCGCGGTAGGAGTTGAACTGGGCGGGCGTGAGCTGCCCGAGGGGCTTCCAGGAGGCGTTCAGCGCCTCCAGTTCGCGCACCGACCGCTTCAGCGCGGCGATCGCGGTGGGTACGTCGTCCGAGCGCAGGGCGCGGGCGGCGGTCTCCCACTCGTGCACGATGACGGTGAACCACAGCTCCATCACCTGGGTGGTGACCAGGAAGACCATCTCTCCGGGATCGTCGGAGAGGGTGTGCTGCAGGTGGGTGAGCACGTCCGCCTTGACGTAGTCCTCGTACGGCGTCGTGCCCTGGAAGTCGAGATGCGGGGTCTCGGGCTCAGAGGCCTCAGCGGGCTGAGGGTTCGGATGAGCCTGGTGGGCCATCGCTGTCTCCTGTTGAACTCCGGGTAGCGGTCCGCCCCTGCCGATGCCGGCACGGGGGCCCCGGTCCCCACCGGCATCCTGCGCACCACGCGCGCGGTTCGCAAGGCCCGCCCGGCGCGCTCGCGCGGGCGGGCGGGTGAGCGGGCGGCGGGGTACCGCGGGCCGGACGGCGGACCGGGGTCCGCCCGTGGGTCCCTGGGTCCGGCGGACCATCGGCCTCTCCGTCCGGCGGCCGTGCAGTCGGCGGCCCCCGGGACCCTGGGTCCCGGAGGCCCGGCCGGTCAGGAGGCCCGGAGGTCAGGAGGCCCGGAGGTCAGGAGGCCCGGAGGTCAGGGGGCCCGGAGGTCGGGCGGTCCCACAGCCCGGCCTCCCCGCCCGGCGGCCCGGACCGGCGACCCGGACCGGCGGCCCATCCAGGCGCTCCCGCTCAGCCCAGGGTCCGGGCGGCCGTCTCCGAGGAGTCCTTCAGGAACTGCGAGCAGCGCTCGTACTCCTCCTGCTCGCCGATCTCCCCGGCGGCGCGGGCGAGGGCGTGCAGGGCGCGCAGGAAGCCCCGGTTCGGCTCGTGCTCCCAGGGGATCGGGCCGTGGCCCTTCCAGCCGTTGCGGCGCAGGGCGTCCAGGCCGCGGTGGTAGCCCGTACGGGCGTACGCGTACGACTCCACCGCCGCGCCCCGCTCGAACGCCTCGTCGGCCAGCTGCGCCCATGCCAGCGAGGACGCCGGGTACCGCGCGGCGACCTCGGCGGACGGGGTGCCCTTCGCCAGGAGCTCGCGGGGGCCCGGGTCGTCGGGCAGGTGGGTGGGGGGCGGGCCGCCCAGGAGGTTCTCGTGAATCGTCATGGGTTCAGTCTGCTGCATCGGTGTCGGGGTCCGTCGGCGCGTCGGCCCTGGGGGAGATGGCGGGAGGGAAGGCGGTGGGAGGGGAGGCGGTGGCGGCCGGGCGGGCCGCGCCCCGGGGCCGGCCGCCCTCCAGCGGGGGCGCGGTCACACTGCCGTGGACGCGGCACTCGGGCCTGCGGCAGTCCGGGGCGGGGCGGCGGACCGTGGCGAAGGCGAGGACCGCACCGGCCACCAGCAGGCCCGCGCAGATCGGCATGGCGCGGCGGAAGGAGGCGTCGAAGGCGTCCGCCGAGCGGTACGCCTCCGGGCCCATCCCGGTCAGCAGCGGCAGCGCGGCCACCGCGAGCAGGCCGGCCGCGCGGGCCGCGGTGTTGTTGATGCCGCTGGCCAGGCCCGCCCGGGAGGTGTCCACCGAGGCGAGCACGGCGGCGGTCAGCGGGGCGACCAGGACGACCATGCCGGCGCCCATGACGAGCAGGGCGGGCAGGACGTCGGTGAGGTAGTCGGCGTCCTTGCCGACTCGCAGCATGAGCAGCATCGCCACCGCGCACAGCAGTGGGCCCGCGGTGAGCGGCAGGCGCGGGCCGACGCGGTCGGCGAGGGCGCCGGAACGGGCGGAGAACAGCAGCATGAGCACGGTCGTCGGGAGCAGGGCGGTGCCCGCGCGCAGCGGGGAGTAACCGGCCACGACCTGGAGCTGGAGGGCGGTGAGGAAGAAGAAGCCGCCGAAGGCCGCGTAGACGCACACGGTGACCAGGTTGACGGCGGTGAACTGGCGGGAGGCGAAGATGCCGGGCGGCAGCATCGGATCGCTGCGGTGCCTCTCCACGTGGACGAAGGCGGCGCCGGTGAGGATTCCGGCGGCCGCGGTCAGGGGCACGGCGAGCGAGCCGTGGCCGGCCTCGATCAGGGCGTAGGTCACCAGGGCGAGGGAGAGCGCGCCGAGCGCGGCGCCGAGCACGTCGAAGCGGCCGTCGGCGCGCTCGCGGGCGGACTCCGGGACATGGCGTACGGCGACGGGCGCGCAGATCAGGGCGAGCGGGACGTTGAGCAGGAAGATCCAGCGCCAGCCGGGGCCGGCCACGAGCCAGCCGCCGAGGAACGGGCCGACGGCGGCGCCGATGCCGCCGAGGCCGGACCACAGGCCCACGGCTCTGCCCCGGTCGTCGGGGTGGAAGGACGCCTGGATGAGGGCGAGGGAGCCGGGGGTCAGCAGGGCTCCGCCGACGCCTTGCAGGGCGCGGGCGGCGATGAGGACGGTGGCGTTCGGCGCGATGCCGCACAGGAGCGAGGCCGCGGCGAACCAGAGGACACCGGCCACGAAGACGTGGCAGCGGCCGTAGCGGTCGCCGAGGGAGCCGCCGAGGAGGAGCAGGCCGGCGAGGGTGACGAGGTAGGCGTTGACGGTCCACTGGAGCGCGGCGAGGCCGGCGTCCAGGTCCTCGCCGATGCGCGGGAGGGCGACGTTGACGACGGTCGAGTCCAGCATCGCCATGCTGGAGCCGAGCACGGTGGCGAGCAGGATCCAGCGGCCCGTGGGGCTGGAGATCCTCACGGCCGGGGTCCGCTGCGGCTGTGCGGGGTCTTGCCCGCCGGTGCCCGTGCCCATGCCTGGATCCTCCCCCGCCCGGCGCCGGCGGGCCAGGTCTGGGGGACGGCCGCGCGCCGCGGGGGCGGGCTCACGCGGCCCTCGCCCGCGAAGGAGCGGCCACCTCAGGACGGGCGGCCACCGCCGGACGAACGGCCGCCCCCGGACGGGCGGCCACCACAGGACGAACGGCCCCGCCCGGACGGGCGGCCGCCACCGGGCGAACGGCCACTCCCGGCGCCCGGACGAACGGCCGCCCCCGGAGAGGGTGCGGCCGCCGTCCGGCACGCGGCTGTGGTGTTACTTCAGCCGGGTGCCCGAGGAGCGCAGGTGGGTGCAGGCCTCGACCACACGCCGGGACATCGAGGCCTCGGCCAGCTTGCCCCAGGTACGCGGGTCGTACGTCTTCTTCGAGCCGACCTCGCCGTCGACCTTCAGGACACCGTCGTAGTTCTTGAACATGTGGTCGGCCACGGGACGCGTGAACGCGTACTGCGTGTCGGTGTCGATGTTCATCTTCACCACGCCGTTCTCCAGCGCGGTGCGGATCTCCTCCTCCGTGGAGCCGGAGCCGCCGTGGAAGACGAAGTCGAACGGCTGGCTGCCGGCCGGGCGGCCGAACTTCGCCGCGACGCCCTCGTTGAGCTCCTTCAGCAGGTCGGGGCGGAGCACGACGTTGCCCGGCTTGTAGACGCCGTGCACGTTGCCGAAGGAGGCGGCCAGCAGGTAGCGGCCCTTGTCGCCGAGGCCCAGCGCCTCGGCGGTGCGGACCGCGTCGTCGACCGTGGTGTACAGCTTGTCGTTGATCTCGTGGCTGACGCCGTCCTCCTCGCCGCCGGTCGGGGTGATCTCGACCTCGAGGATGATCTTCGCGGCGGCGGCGCGGGCCAGCAGCTCCTGCGCGATCTTCAGGTTGTCGGCGAGGGTCTCCGCGGAGCCGTCCCACATGTGGGACTGGAACAGCGGGTTCCGGCCGCTCTTGACGCGCTCCTCGGAGATGGCGATCAGCGGACGCACGTACCCGTCGAGCTTGTCCTTCGGGCAGTGGTCCGTGTGCAGCGCGATGTTGACCGGGTACTTCTCCGCGACGATGTGCGCGAACTCGGCCAGCGCCACGGCGCCGGTGACCATGTCCTTGCTGTACTGGCCGCCGAGGAACTCGGCACCACCCGTGGAGATCTGGACGATGCCGTCGCTCTCCGCCTCCGCGAACCCGCGCAGGGCCGCGTGCAGGGTCTGGGAGGACGTCACGTTGATGGCCGGGTAGGCGAACTTGCCTGCCTTCGCCCGGTCGAGCATCTCGTTGTAGACCTCGGGGGTTGCGATGGGCATCTGTCCGCTCCTTGTATGTGCGGGTGCTTCTGCGTGCTTACGGCCCTGACCTAGGGGGTGACGTCATCGTCGGCCCCATCTTCGCAGAAGAGACCCGATGCTCAGGCCATCCTGTCCAGCCTGTGGATGACCGGGTCGCGGCGCCGGACCCGGTCGGCACGTCAGTCCAGGCCCAGGTCGTCCTTCGAGTAGGCGAACAGGTAGGGGACACCGGCCTGTTCGGCGATCGCCTCGGCCGCGCCCGTCGCCCGGTCCACGATCGTGGCGACCGCGACGACCTCGGCGCCGGCCTCCCTGAGCGCCTCGACGGCGGTCAGCACCGAGCCGCCGGTGGTCGAGGTGTCCTCCACGGCCAGCACCCGGCGTCCCGCCACCTCCGCGCCCTCGATACGGCGCTGCAGACCGTGCGCCTTGCCGGCCTTGCGGACGACGAACGCGTCGAGCGTCCGCCCGCGCGCGGCGGAGGCGTGCAGCATCGCGGTGGCCACCGGGTCCGCGCCCAGGGTCAGACCGCCGACCGCGTCGTAGTCCAGGTCCGCGGTCAGGTCGAGCATGACCTGACCGACGAGCGGGGCGGCCACGCCGTCGAGGGTGATGCGGCGCAGGTCGATGTAGTAGTCCGCCTCCTTGCCCGACGACAGCGTCACCCTGCCGTGCACCACGGCCTTGTCCTTGATCTGCTGCAGCAGCTCGCCACGTGCGTCACTCATGGCAGTCAGCTTAAGCGCGGCGCCAGGTCCAGGTCGTCGTCGCCTCCAGCGGTTCCAGCGGCGTGACCAGGCGCGGGTGGGTGTTCAGGCCGTCGGGCGGCCCGGTCTGCGGCTCCACGCACACCGCGCTGTCCTGTTCGTCGTAGACGACGACCCACTCCTCGGGGCTGGTCACCTCCAGCTCCAGCTGCCCCGGCCAGGTCAGGGTGACGGCGACGCCGCCCCGCATGCCGAAGCAGTCGTCCCAGGGGCCCGGCTTCGGGTCGGTGCGCCGGCCGGTGGGCAGGTGGTCGTCGCCGCGCTCCTCCTGCCAGGCGGGGCTGAAGTCCAGCCGTACGTCCTGCGCGCCGAGGTTGCGGCGGAACCACGGGTGCCAGCCGATCTGGGCCGGGAAGGACGACTCGTACGTCTCCACGGACATCGTCAGGGTCAGCGCGTCCTCGGCCAGGGAGATCACCTGCGTCACCCGGCCGCTGTACGGCCAGGGGTCGGTGAGGTCGTACGTGATCACGGCCTCGCGCGCCGAGGTGCGGGCGGTGCGCCAGGCGCCGTCGCGGGCGGTGCCGTGGATGGCGTGCGGCGGGGAGTTGAGCGGCATCTGGTGCACGGTGGCGCCGTCCCGGAACCGGCCGTCGCGGATGCGCCCGCACCAGGGGACCATCGGGAAGCAGCCGAAGCGCTCGCCCTGGCGGAGCAGTTCGAGGCCGCCGACGCGCAGTCCCCCGATGCGGCCGCCGTTGCCCGGCTGCACGGTCGCCTCCGCGTCACCCGCGGTCAGCGTGATGTCTTCGTTACTCACGGAACGAGGCTACTGGGCCGATCAAGACCACCTTCCCGCCGCGCCCGGCGAGTGGCCGCGCGCCGGGCGGGTGGCCGCGCGCCGGTCTGCCCGTCCGCGCCGGACAGCCGACCCAAGCACGTCTGCCCGCCCGCGGCCGGCGGCCGGCGCGCGCCCGTCTGCCCCGCCAGTGCAGGGTGGTCGACCCGCACCCGTCTGGCCGCCCGTGCCCGGCGGACGGCCCGCACCCGGCCGCCGGCCGACGGTCGGGGCACACCCGTCTGCCCGCCCGCGGCCGGCGGTCGGGTTGAACCCATCCGCCCCGCCCGGCGGCCGACGTCTGCCCGTCCGCGCCGGGCGGCCAGCGCGCACGTTTGTCCGCCCGCGGCCGACGGCCGACCCGCACCTGTTCGCCCGCGCGCGGCCGACGGTCGGGTCACGCCCGTCTGCCCACCTGCGGCCGACGGCCGACCCGCACCCGTCCGCCCCGCCCGGCGGTCGGCGGTCGGGGCACGCCCGCCTGCTCAGCCCAACCCAGCAGTCCACCCGAGCCCGCCTACCCGCCCGGACCCGTCCGCGCGGGGCGGCCGGCGCTCGCCGGTCTGCCCGTCCGCGGCCTTCAGCCCCGCGCGGGCTCAGCGGCGGCGGCGCAGGGCCCGGCCGAGGACGATCGCCGAGGCGACGACCAGCGCCGCGGCGGGCGCCGCCCAGCGCAGGGCCGGGTTGCCGGAGACGGTGAGCGGGGCGGGGACGGGGGCGTAGCGGCCGCGCGGCGGCGCGTGGTCGACCTCCTCCGCACTGCGCCCGATCATGGTCCGGCGAGCGTGCGCCGCCTCGGCCGGCGACTCCTCGGCCTCCTCGAAGGTCGCGGAGACGCTCTCCGGCAGGCTTTCGGAGGGGGTCGCCTCGGCGGTGTCGTCCGGCTCCGTGCCCTCCTCCCGTTCGCCTCGGTCCTCGCCCGGTTCCTCGTCGTCGGCGAGCGGGTCGAGGGAGGGCGGTGGGACCTCGGTGTCGAAGACCGAGGTGTGTTCGGCGGGCGCGGGGGGCCGCGGCCCGGCCTCCTGCCCGGGCGGCGCGGAGCCCTCCACCGGCGGCGGCACGGGTGCGTCGTCGGCGTCCGGGGCCGCCTCGAACTCGCCGGCCGACTGCGGGGCGAAGTCCTCGGTGGCCAGGGCTTCGGGGGTGCCGAATCGCGGGATGCTGGACTCGTCGGTGCCGGACTCGTCGGCGGCGGACACGTCGTCGGCGGACACGTCGTCGGCGGACACGTCGTCGGCGGACGCATCACCGGCGGACGCATCACCGGCGGGCTCGGCGACCCCGGTGCCGGGTCCGTCCGTCGCCGTGTCGCCCGCTGCCTCGGCCAGGTTCTCCGCGAAACGGTTCAGCAGGCGGGTCATGGCGGTCCGCACGGACTCGGGGGCGAGTTCGGTGACGCGGCCGTCGGCCGTGACGGTGCCGTCGACGACGAGGGTCGAGCCGGAACCGCTCCCGCGGACGGCGAGGATGAGCGCCAGCTTCACCGCGCCGGCGCCGCGGGACTCGGTGGCCTCGCCCTCCACGGCGTACGTCCCGTCGTCCCGGGCGCCGATCCGCAGGCTGCCGCGATAGGTGATGGAGTGACTGCCGATCCGCACCTTCAGGCGGCCGGCGACGGGCTCGGTGCCCGCGTCCTGCTGGAGCCCGGGAACCGCCCGGGCCACCCGCGCGGGGTCGGCGAGCGCCTCCCGCAGCCGCTGGACCGGAACCGGAACGAACACCTCGTGCTCCATGTCAGCCGAGCGTACCCAGTGGCGGCCGGTAAAGCCCTCCCCTTGACCGCAACCGGTGCCGTGTTCGAGCCCGCGGCCCCGAGGAGCCCCGCCAGGGACGACACGGGGCGGAGGGCACGCCACGGACGGCACGGCACAGCACGGCGCGGCGCGAACGCCCCCCGGGCCCGCCGGCAAGAGAGCCCTCGGGAAGCCCGGACGGACGGCGCGGGAGGCGCCGCACGGATCGGGCTCCACGGGAAGGGCCGCATGCGAGGCGCCGCACGAGAAGGCGCAGGACGGGCCGCACCAGACGGGCCGCACGGGACGGAACGGTTCGTCAGTCGCCGTAACGAGGACTGACCAGCGTCGACGGAAGCAGGCCCGGGACGCAGGTGCGGCGGGCGGCACGGGCGTCCGCCGCCAGGGCGGCATCGGTGAGGGTGTGCGGACGGGGGCCCCGTGGGTCCAGCCGCAGCACGGGGGTCGCGCGGGAGGCCAGGACGAAGCCCCAGTCCGCGGGGGGTCGCGCCCGGGCGGCCGTGCGATCGGATCCGGCGGCGGCGCCGGGTCCGGCGCCGGGTCCGGGGTCGTGGCCGGGTCTGGGTCCGGGTCCGGGTCCGGGCTGCGCACCGCCGTCCACGCGGTAGACGGCGGTGCGCAGCCCGGCCGCGCGGACCGTCGCCTCCACCGTCCAGAACGCGCGCGGGCGCGCGGAGACCGGCCCCGCGTGCACCGCCAGGCGGCCGCCGGGGGCCAGCGCCCTGCGCACCAGGCCGTAGAACTCCTCGGCGTACAGCTTGGCGCCGGCCGTGATGCCGGGGTCCGGCAGATCCTCGATCACCACGTCGTACGCCGACGGTGGGGCTCCGCGCAGCCACTGGAAGGCGTCGGCCGTGGTCGCGTGGAGGCGCGGGTCGGCGTACGCGTGCCCGTTGAGCCGGGACAGGGCCGGGTCGGTGCGTGCCAGGCGGACGATGCCCGGTCCGGGTTCGACGAGGTCCACGCGGGCGACCCCGGGGTGGCGGAGCACCTCGCGCGCGGCCAGGCCGTCCCCGCCGCCGAGGATCAGCACGCGCGTGTGCGGGCCGGCCAGCGCCGGATGGACGAGCGCCTCGTGGTACCGGCGCTCGTCCCGGCCGCCGGCCCGCAGCCGTCCGTCGAGGAACAGGCTGAGGGGCCGCCCGCGGGTGCCGCCGGTGAGGACCACCTCCTGGACGCCGGTCCCGCCCGCCACGCGGACCCCGGCGCCGTACACCGCCTGCCGCGCCGCCCGCTCGAAGTCGCCGACCAGGGCGGCGGCGGTGCCGAGCACCGCCAGCACGGCGAGGGTGGCGGCCGGCAGCAGCCACCGGCCGCGCGGGCCGAGGTCCCGCCGGAACAGACCGAGCACCAGGGCACCCCCGGCGACCACGTTGACCGCGCCCGTGAGCAGCGCCCCGGTCAACTGGCCCAGCCGGGGCAGCAGGAGAAAGGGAAAGGCGAGTCCGCCGACGAGCGCGCCCACGTAGTCCGCGGCGAACAGGTCGGCGACCGCGCCGCCCGCGTCCTGGCGGCGGATGCGCTGGATCAGCTCCATCAGCAGCGGCACCTCGGCACCGATCAGCAGGCCGATGGCCAGCGAGAAGGCGACCAGCAGGCAGCGCGGGCCGTCGGTCCACACCCCGCCCCAGCCGCCGGTGAAGGCGAAGACCGCGTACAGCACCATGGCGCTGCAGCCGCCGACGAGGGCGAGCGCCGCCTCGATCACGCCGAAGGCCACGGCGGCGTGCCGGCGCAGGCGCTTGGCGGCGAGCGAGCCGATGCCCATGGCGAACACCATGACGGACAGCACGACGGAGGCCTGGGTGACCGAGTCGCCGATCAGGTACGAGGCGAGCGCGACGAGTTCGAGCTCGTAGACGAGTCCGCAGGCCGCGCAGACGAAGACGCCCACGAGGACGAGGAACCGGCCCGTGCCCGGCCGGACCGGGAGCCCGGCACGCCCGGCCGGGCACGGTGCCGTCCGGACGCGAGCGACGGCGGCCCGGGCCGCTCCGGACGACTCCGGACCTGACAGCTCCGGACCGGACGACTCCGGACCGGACGACTCCGAACCGGACAGCTCCGAACCGGACAGCTCCGAACCGGACGACTCCGCTCCGTACGGCTCCGCTCCGTAGGGCTCGGGGCCGGACGGAGCCCCGGAGGGTGCCGGGGCGGGCGGGGCCGGGGCGTGCGGTTCGATCACGACTGCGACGTTACGTCACGGGTGAGGGACGCTTCGTCACCCACACGTGTGGAAAACCGCCTCGCCGTGGCATCACCCGTTCGACAGCGCTCAGTTGACCGGCATCGGAGCGCGCCGGCGCTCCCCCACCCTCGTCCGGGTGGCCACCAGCTGGCCGTCCTGCGGGTAGGCGTGCCAGGTCCGCCAGTGCACCTGGCCCTCGTGGCGCTGTACGAGCATCGCGGTGAACGCGTGCGGGCTGCCGGGGAAGACGCCCGCGAGACCGTGGGGGTGGTCGGAGACGAGGTCGAGCAACTCCTGGGCGCGGCCCGCGAACCGGACGGGCGAGAGCAGCTCGACGCGGGCCGCGAACTCGTACTCCCAGTCGCCGACCCGCTTGGCGACGCCGAGCGGAAGGGGCGTGCTGGGGCCCGCGAGGCACGCCACCGTCTCCGAGCACAGGCCCCGCTCCTCCTCCAGGAGCACCTGGTGGGACGCGCCGAGCAGCCGCAACTGCAGCCTGGTGTCGTCCAGTTCGAGGTCCAGGGTGGCCAGCGCGGGCAACGGCTCGCGCCCCAGTGCCCAGGCGAGGTCGGCCGCGCGCGTGTCGGTGTAGGAGGTGTTCAGGGTCGTGAGCATGGATCGGCTCCGCTAGCACGCAGAAGAAGGTGAGGAATGGGCCGGCGCCCCGTCGGCACAGGGAGGCGGCCCGGTCAGCCCAGATCTGGTGGGGTGGGCGCAGGGCGTCCCAGGGGCTGCGTCGGTGACGTAGAGGGAATCATGAACGGTGGCGTCGCCACAGCGTTTTTACCCAACTTCGTGGTGTTTCCATCCCCTAGAGGGCTGCACAGCTCAACTGTTCAACCAAGCTTCGCGCCTGGGCGCGCGACCGGGCGCGTGGAAGCACGTGGCGGCGCTCGGGCGCCCGCCGGACGCGCCGGTCCGGCGGACGCCCCAGGGATGCGGTTCCCCCTTCGGAGCTCGGCTGCCCCGTGTCAGCTGCCTCCACCGCATCCGCCCCCGCACGACGACCCGCCCCCGCAGGAGGAACCGCCGCCGCACGAGGAGTGCCCCCCGCAGGAGTGGCCGCCGGAGTGGCCACCGGAGTCGTGCCCGCCCGAGTGATGACCCGAGTGGTGCCCGCCCGAGTGGTGTCCGGACGACGAGCCGTCGTCCCCCGCCCACCAGCTCGTGCCGCCGCCACCCGTGCCGCCGCTCGCGCTGTACGACCGCGCCCGCCGTCGCCCGTTCCTCCCGGCGCCGTACGACCGCACCCGCAGTCCGCGCGTCCCGGCGTTGCGGCCGGCTCGACGGCTCCTGCGCGCCGCGGACGCGGCGGCCACGAACAGCACGGCGATCACCAGGACGATGACGAAGGTCATGGCGTCCCCCTTTCTCCGTCCCCCGGGCAGTGCGCCGGAGGTCCCCCGAAGCGGCCCCCCGTGGGCGCCTCGCACTTGCGTGACCGGGACATGCCCGGCCGCTCCGACGGCCAAAGCACACTTGAGGAAGTTCTGAGGGTCAGCACACAGAAAAGGCCCCCGACCTGCACCGATGCACAGATTGAGGCCGGCTGGTCGCCGGTGCGGGAACACGACGCCGGCCACCTGCCCCAGGGCGCCCCGAACCCGACACCAGCCGTGCCCCTGTTGAGGAAGTCCACGGCTTCGGCGCAGGATGGCCGCCATGACCTCCAGCGCACGCCCGCTCCTCAACCGCCGGCTCGCCGAGTTCGGGACGACGATCTTCGCCGAGATGTCGGCGCTGGCCGTACGGACCGGCGCGATCAATCTCGGGCAGGGCTTCCCCGACACCGACGGCCCGGAGGAGATCCGCGAGGCGGCCGTGCGGGCGCTGCGCGACGGGCGCGGGAACCAGTACCCGCCGGGCCCCGGCGTCCCCGAGCTGCGCGCGGCGGTCGCGGCGCACCAGCTGCGGCGCTACGGGCTGTCGTACGACCCGGACACCGAGGTGCTGGTGACGGCCGGCGCCACCGAGGCGATCGCCGCCGCGCTGCTGGCGCTGCTGGAGCCGGGCGACGAGGTCGTCGCGCTGGAGCCGTACTACGACTCGTACGCCGCCTGCATCGCGATGGCCGGCGGCCGGCGCGTCCCCGTCACCCTGCGGCCGCACCTCGAAGGGGAGGCGGCCTTCCGTCTCGACCTGGACGAGCTGCGCGCGGCGGTCACCGACCGGACCCGGCTGCTGCTGATCAACACCCCGCACAACCCGACCGGGACGGTGCTCACCCGCGAGGAACTCACCGCGATCGCGGAGCTCGCCGTGGAACGCGATCTGCTGGTGGTCACGGACGAGGTGTACGAGCACCTGGTCTTCGACGACGCCGAGCACGTGCCGCTCGCCTCCTTCCCCGGGATGCGCGAGCGGACGGTGACGATCGGCTCGGCGGGCAAGACGTTCTCGTTCACCGGCTGGAAGGTCGGCTGGATCACGGCGTCGCCCGCGCTGGTGACGGCGGTCCGCTCGGCCAAGCAGTACCTGACCTATGTGGCGTCGGGGCCGTTCCAGTACGCGGTGGCCGAGGCGCTGGCCATGCCGGAGGCGTACTTCGCCCGCTTCCGCGAGGACATGCGGGCCCGGCGGGACCTGCTGACGGAGGGACTGCTTCAGGCGGGCTTCGGCGTCTTCCGCCCCGCCGGCACCTACTTCGTCACCACCGACATCCGCCCGCTGGGCGAGACCGACGGCTTCGCCTTCTGCCGCTCACTGCCGGAACGGGCGGGCGTGGTCGCCATCCCCAACGCCGTCTTCTACGACCACCGCGAACAGGGCGCCCCCTTCGTCCGCTTCGCCTTCTGCAAACAACCGGAAGTCCTCCAGGAGGCAGCCGCCCGCCTCAAGACCCTGGCTTGACGGCCTACGCGAAGCGGCAGGAAGCAGAATCCAAGGGACTCCCCTACGTCTGGGTCCTCTCTGATTTCTGGTCGGCGCGCAGCCCGGTCTCCTCGGCCTCGCCGAAGTGACGCCGAGCTCGCCGAAGTGACGCCGGGCCCGGCCCGCATGGCCAGCAGCCGCTCGCGGGTCCGGCCGGGCGCGCGAGAGCCCGGTCCTGGGCGTGGCCGGTGGGCCTGTGTCCTGGCCGGGCTCTCGGTCGCTCGCGGGGCGTGCCTGGACGCCTCCGCGGTGTCGGCGTGCGGGCCGGAGGGACTACTCCTCCTCTTCGTCCCCGGGCGTGTCCGCGTCGTTGACGTCCTGCTCCAGGCCGAGCTGCTCGACGAGCCAGCGGTCGAACTCGATCGCCGCCCGTACCCAGCTGACCGTGGAGGAGACGAAGTGCTCCAGGCTCACGCCCATCCCGATCAGCATCTGGGCCTCACCGATGAGGCGGACGGTGCCGTCGTCGTGCGTGTGCGTGTAGACCTTGGGCCACAGGGTCCGGCGGTTCCAGTCGTCGACGGACTCCAGCAGCTGCGGCTTCTCGTCGATCTTGTGCGGCCGGTCGTAGAAGGTCCGCACCGAGAAGACCTGCTGGTCGGCCTCGCCGCGGAACATGAAGTAGGTGCGGAACTGCTCCCACGGCGCCGCGAGGTCACCCTCCTCGTCGACGACGTACTTGAGCTCCATCTGGTCCAGGAGCTGCTTCACGAGGTCCTGATCCGGGACGACGGGGCCCGCCGGTCCTTGGGGCTGCGGCTCGGGCTGGCCCCCGAAGTTCGGAATCGAGGACGGGTCGATGCTCACCGTGTTTTTCCCTTCGTACGGATCCCGCCATCCTCCCCCATCCGGGGAGGGTGGTGGCAAGCCCACCGGGGCCCTGTCAGCCCTGGGCTGACACGATCCGGCCGACGGGTGGACGTCTGTGGATGGAGTGCGGATGGAGGTGGAGTCGTGGCCCGGGCACGGAGCGGACCGGCGAGGCCGTCCGGCCCGTCCTCGTCGCCTTCGTGGGCCTTGTCCTTGTCCCTTGTCCTGTCCGACTCCGAGTACCCCGTGGTGGACGAGGCGCACGGCACCGCCCTGGACCACTTCACCGACTTTCGCCTTCACGGGGTGACCGGCGCACGGACCGCGGCCCGTCACCCCACCGCCGGGGGTGACGGGCCGGGCGGGCGCGGGAGGACGGTGGCCGCGCCCCGGACCGGTCCAGGGCGTGGGGCCCGGTTACAGGGTCTTGCCCGTCGCCGGGCCCACCAGGAGTCCGTCGCCGAAGCGGTCGACGCGGACCGTGTCGCCGTCCTTGATCTCGCCGGAGAGGATCTCCTTGGCGAGCCGGTCGCCGATCGCCGTCTGCACCAGGCGGCGCAGCGGACGCGCGCCGTAGGCCGGGTCCATGCCCTCGTCGGCCAGCCACGCCAGCGCCTCGGGTGTGACGTCCAGCGTGAGACGGCGCTCCGCGAGCCGCCTGGCCAGGCGGTCGATGCCCAGCTTCGCGATCCGGGTCAGCTCCTCCTTGGTCAGCGCCGAGAAGACCACCAGGTCGTCCAGGCGGTTGAGGAACTCGGGCTTGAACGAGGCCCGGACCACCTCCAGGACCTGCTCCTTCTTCTCCGCCTCGCTGGTGAGGGGGTCGACCAGGAACTGGCTGCCCAGGTTCGAGGTCAGCACCAGGATGGTGTTGCGGAAGTCGACCGTACGGCCCTGGCCGTCGGTCAGGCGCCCGTCGTCCAGCACCTGCAGCAGGATGTCGAAGACCTCGGGGTGGGCCTTCTCCACCTCGTCCAGCAGCACCACGCTGTACGGCCGGCGCCGGACCGCCTCCGTGAGCTGGCCGCCCTCCTCGTAGCCGACGTATCCGGGCGGTGCGCCGACCAGCCGGGCGACGCTGTGCTTCTCGCTGTACTCCGACATGTCGATGCGGACCATCGCCCGCTCGTCGTCGAAGAGGAAGTCGGCGAGCGCCTTGGCCAGCTCGGTCTTGCCCACGCCCGTCGGGCCGAGGAAGAGGAACGATCCGGTGGGCCGGTCCGGGTCGGCGATGCCCGCGCGGCTGCGGCGGACGGCGTCGGAGACGGCGCGCACGGCCTCGGTCTGCCCGATGAGCCGCTTGCCGATCTCCTCCTCCATGCGCAGCAGCTTCTGCGTCTCGCCCTCCAGCAGCCGCCCGGCGGGGATGCCGGTCCAGGAGGCGACGACGTCGGCGATGTCGTCCGGGCCGACCTCCTCCTTGACCATGGTGTCCCGCGCGGCCTCCTCCTCCGCCTGCGAGGCGGCCTCCAGTTCCTTCTCCAGGCCCGGGATCTCGCCGTACAGCAGCTTGGAGGCGGTGTCGAAGTCGCCGTCGCGCTGGGCGCGCTCGGCCTGGCCGCGCAGGTCGTCCAGCTTCTCCTTCAGCTCACCGACCCGGTTGAGGGACTGCTTCTCCTTCTCCCAGCGGGCGGTCAGACCGCGCAGCTCCTCCTCCCGGTCGGCGAGGTCGCGCCGCAGCTTCTCCAGCCGCTCGCGCGAGGCCGCGTCGGTCTCCTTGCTGAGCGCCAGCTCCTCCATCCTCAGCCGGTCCACGGCGCGCTGGAGCTCGTCGATCTCGACGGGCGAGGAGTCGATCTCCATGCGCAGCCGGGAGGCCGCCTCGTCGACGAGGTCGATGGCCTTGTCGGGCAGGAAGCGGGAGGTGATGTAGCGGTCGGACAGGGTCGCGGCGGCGACCAGCGCGCTGTCGGCGATCTGCACCTTGTGGTGGGCCTCGTAGCGGCCCTTGAGTCCGCGCAGGATCGCGATGGAGTCCTCGACGGTCGGCTCGGCGACCAGCACCTGCTGGAAGCGCCGCTCCAGCGCCGGGTCCTTCTCGATGCGCTCGCGGTACTCGTCGAGCGTGGTCGCGCCGACCATGCGCAGCTCGCCGCGGGCCAGCATGGGCTTGAGCATGTTGCCGGCGTCCATGGCGGAGTCGCCGCCGGCGCCCGCGCCGACGACCGTGTGCAGCTCGTCGATGAAGGTGATGATCTGCCCGTCGGAGTCCTTGATCTCCGCCAGCACCGTCTTGAGCCGCTCCTCGAACTCACCGCGGTACTTCGCGCCCGCGACCATCGCCCCGAGGTCCAGGGCGACCAGCCGCTTGTCCTTCAGGGACTCGGGCACGTCGCCCTTGACGATCCGCTGGGCGAGCCCCTCGACGACGGCGGTCTTGCCGACGCCCGGCTCGCCGATGAGGACCGGGTTGTTCTTGGTACGGCGGGACAGCACCTGCACGACGCGGCGGATCTCCTGGTCCCGGCCGATCACCGGGTCCAGCCTGCCCTCGCGCGCCGCGGCCGTGAAGTCGGTGCCGAACTTCTCCAGGGCCTTGTACTGGCCCTCGGGGTCGGGTGTGGTCACCCGGCGCCCTCCCCTCACCTTCCGGAATGCCTCTTGCAGTCTCTTCGCGCTCGCGCCCTGCCGGGCGAGCACCTCGCCGGCCGCACCGCCCTTCTCCGCGATGCCGATGAGCAGGTGCTCGGTGGACACGTACTCGTCCCCGAGATCCCTGGCCCGGGACTGCGCGTCCGCGATCACGGCGAGCAGCTCGCGGCTGGGCTGCGGGGGCGCGACGGTGGAGCCGGTCACACTGGGCAGCCCGGCGAGCACCCGCTCGGCGCCCGCCCGCACGGACGCCTGGTCGGCGTCGACGGCGGACAGCAGGTCGATGATGTTCTCGTTGTCCTGCCCCTCGAGCAGCGCGAGGAGCAGATGGGCGGGGGTGAGGTCCGGGTGGCCCTCGGTCACGGCCCGGTTGCCGGCCGCGTTGATCGCCTCCCGGCTCCTGTTGGTCAGCTCGGCGTCCACGGTCGCTTCACTCCTCCTCGGCGTCGGCTCGGCTTGTCGCCACGTCTCCCAGTGCTGACTCGTCCTACGTGCACAAAGTTGAGTCTATTCCACTCAAGGCAGAACCGGGAGGGCCGCCCGGACCGTCTTCCTGGGCCCCGGCGGCCCCGCCGGGTTAGGTTCCGGTGCATGGCCTCCACCACGTATTCCCTCGACCCGGGCGCACCCGACGCCTCCTACCTGAGCTTCTGGCGGGAGCGGCACCTGTGCACGCTGACCACGCTCCGCCCGGACGGCACCCCGCACGTCGTGCCGGTCGGGGTGACCTACGACCCTCGGGCGCGGCTCGCCCGGGTGATCACCAACAAGGCGAGCGCCAAGGTGGCGCACGTGCGGGCCGCCGGTGCGCAGGGGGCGCCGGTCGCGGTGTGCCAGGTGGACGGGCGGCGCTGGGCGACGCTGGAGGGCCGCGCGTACGTCCGCACGGAGCCGGAGCGGATCGAGGAGGCCGTACGGCGCTACGCGGAGCGTTACGAGCGGACGCCGGCGCCCAACCCGTCCCGCGTGGTGATCGAGATCGAGCTCACCCGGGCACTGGGACGCGGGTGAGCGGGCCGGCGGACGGCCCGGCGGACCGCGGCGGACGGGCCGGCGGAAGGACCGGCGGACGGGCGGTGAACGGCCCGGCGGATGCCGAGGGGGCGCGGCACGGCGGGGCCGGGCCCACGCGCCGGTACACGCGGGGCAGCGGGCGAGCCCACGGGCGCGCGAGCCGACGGGTGCGCGAGCCGACGGGTGCGCGAGCCGACGGGTGCGCGAGCCGGCGGGCCCGCGAGTGGCGTGATCCGGCCGGTGCGTGACCGGGGCGATACCCGGATCTTCCGGGCGAAACTGCAGCGGCGTCACCGTGTTCAGGTCACGGTGACGCCGCTGCGGGGGGAAGCACCTGAGCGATCTTTTACGACGGGGGAATCGCGTCAGGCACTGCGGGGGGTGGCTGAGATGGTCCTGATGTCGGCGGGCTCCGGCGCCACCTGCCGGTGGTCCCGCTGGTCCAGATTGACGAAGATCATTCCATATCGGATGGCACACCGTACGGGCTGCGGCGCCCCCCGAGGACGTCGCAGACACCGGTACGCCCGTACGTCTCCGTCCTCGTCCCGCGTGACGACGACCGGCTCGCCGAAGACGGTCACCATCAGCGAGTCACCGCTGTGGGGGATGGCGGTGACCAGGTCGATGAAGTGCCAGCCGGAGCGGTACGCGGTGGCCATTTCGCGGCGGAAGGAGCGGTCGTCGGGTGGTGTGGTCACATCAGCTCCCGGATCCACCTGTCACGGCTTCGGCGCCGCCGGCGGTCGCGGAGTTCTCGGCCACCAGCGGCCAGGTGCTGTTCGCCCGAACATCGCTCTTCGCCCCGGAGAGGCCGCTCAGCGCGCCGAGGGCAACAACGGCGGAGAAGGCGGCGACAAGCACCGAGCGAAGCAGTCTGTTACGCATAATCGGCTTCGTCCTCACTTGAAGGTCCCCTTTTCCCCCGTCACGTATGACGATGGCTCATTCGGGCACGTCATGGCCACACAATCGGTGCATCATGTTCCTGCATGTTCAGGACCCTGGGGGGTGGAGATTTGGCTACGAATCACATAAATGCGACACATCCCCATGCGATGAACGAGCTGTGCCCGGAGGGCAGTCGGCTCTACGCCGCCGCCCTGCGCGCTGGACGGATCGCCCGCACGGACGCCGAGCCCGCGCCCTGCCTGGTCGAATTCGCCCTGCTCCACCCCGATCCCGACGACCCCAACTGGCTGCGCCCCATGCCCCCGGCGCTCGCCCTCGCCCAGCGGCTCACCCCCATCGAGCGGGAGATCAACGAACGCCGCCGGACCGCGATGGAGATCGCGGACGCCTTTGAGCCGTTCATGGCCCTCGGCGGCCAGGCCGCGTCGGGCGGCGGCTCGATCACGGTGCTCGAGGGCAGCGAGCGGATCAACACCGCGCTCAACCTCGCCACCGCCCAGTGTCACACGGAGATGCTCACCGTCCAGCCGAGCGACCGGGTCTCCGAACGCAGTGTCCTGCGCGGGCTGGAGCGCGACCGGCCGCTGATCGAGCGCGGGGTGCGCATCCGCACCCTCTACCAGCACACCGCCCGCTACAGCCAGGAGAAGCTGGCCTACGCCGCGCGGCTGGCCGACGGCAAGGTGGAGTACCGCTCGATCGACGAGCTGGTGGAGCGCCTGATCATCTGCGACGAGACGGTCGCCTTCATCCCCACCCGGGACGACCAGCAGGTGGCGCTGGAGCTGCGCCACCCCGGCCTGGTCCGCTACCTGATCAAGGTCTTCGAGTTCATGTGGAGCCGCGCGGTCCCGCTCAGCGCCGGCACCCCCTACGAGACCGCCCCGGACGGCATCACGGAGATCCAGCACTCCATCGCCAAGCTCCTGGTCGAAGGCCATGTCGACGAGGCCATCGCACGCCGGCTCGGCATGAACGTGCGCACCTGCCGCGCCCACATCGCCAAGCTGGCCACCGCGCTGGGCAGCGGCTCCCGCGCCCAACTCGGTTACCTGATCGCGCAGTCGGGCATCCTCGAGCAGGGCCACTGAGCCAGGCGGCGGGAGCGGGCGGCGCGAGCGGGGCCCGGCAGGGCACTCTCAGGGCGGGCGCACTCTCACCGGGCGCACTCACCGGGCGGTGGGGGACTTCCCGCCCGCGGCACCGGGGACGCCCACCGCGGCCGTCCCGGCCGTCCGCGGCGCCCCGTCCAGGCCGGCCTGGGCGATCCGCACACCCAGCTGGGTACGGCTCGCGGCCCCCAGCGTCTCCGACAGCCGCGCGATGTGGGCCCGGCAGGTGCGCACGCTGATGCCCAGCCGTTCGGCGATCACCGCGTCCTGGTGGCCCTCCGCCAGCAGCGCGGCGATGGACTGCTCGCGGTGGGAGATGCCCTCGATGCCGGTCTCGGGCAGCGGCGCGGTCAGCGGGATCGCCAGCCGCCACAGCCGCTCGAAGACCGTCACCAGATAGCCCACCAGCGCCGGATGGCGCAGCTCCAGGGCCATCGTCCGGTCGGAGTTGGCCGGCACGAAGGCGACCGTGCGGTCGAACAGGATCAGCCGGTCGATGACCTCGTCCAGGGTGCGCGCCTCGACCGTGTCGCCCATCAGCTCCAGGTAGTTGAGCAGGCCCTGGCCGTGCCGGGCCACATGCGTGTAGAGGTCGCGCATGCGCACCCCGCGGCGGCGCAGCTCCAGCGCCCGGTGCAGGCCCTCCGACAGCTCGTGCTCACGGCGGATGCCGCCGGGCTGGACGGTGAGCACCTCCGTGGTGCACGCCTCGGTGGCCTCGTCCATCGCCGCCTGGATGCGCGACAGACCGTCCAGCACCCGGATCGCGGCGCCCTCGCCCGCCGCGGGCGGCGCCTGCACCTGGCGGCCCAGCCCGGCGTACCGCTCGAAGGCGGCCACCACCGAGCCCACCCGGCGGTGGCTCTCGCTGACCTGGTCGTACATCCCGCGCAGCAGCCGGGTGATGACCTCCTGCGGCGCGGTCGGCACCAGGAAGTCCATGTCGTCGGGGTCGGGGTGGAGCAGGGCCAGCTCAAGCAGGCACGGCACCGGCTCGGCGTCCCGGCGCGGCACCCGCCCGCGCCGCACGGCCCGGGAATACACGCGATCCCCGGCCTCGCACAGTCGGTCGGCACCGTGTGGATGCTCGGTCCCGTGCCCGGCCATGGCCCATCACACCCCCGGTTTCCGCGGCTTCCGCAGCGCAACTATGCGCGGACCGGACCGGCTGTGCAACACGGCTCCCTGGAGCCCGCCCACCCAAAACCGCCGGTTTCACCCGGTGTGCACCGGCCTCCGTCTGGCGCATTGCAGCAAGGTGACGGCGGCCGGCGAACCGTGACGGGACAGGCGCGCGGGCCTACTTGAGACCGGCCTGGGAGCAGGCGGACTTGAACTGCGCGGTGCAGATGTCGGACACCTTGTAGATGCCGTCGGCGACGACCGTGTCCTTGATGTTGGACTTGGTCAGCGCGACCACGGACACCAGCTGGGAGGGGATGTCCTTGTTGGTGGGGCTGGTGACCTTGTCCCGGGTCAGCGAGTCGAACTGGATGTCCTTGCCCTGCACCTTGGCCACGGCCATCTCGGCGGCGTTCTCGGCCTCCGCCGGGTAGGACTTGTACACGCTCATGTACTGCTCGCCGGTGAGGATCCGCTGCACCGCGACGAGTTCGGCGTCCTGGCCGGTGACCGGGGGCAGCTTGCTGACGCCGGCATTCGTGAGCGCCTTGATCACAGCGCCCGCCATGCCGTCGTTGGCCGCCAGGACACCGCGGACGTTGCCCTTGCCGATCCTGCCGATCGCCTGGGCCATGTTCGCCTCGGCGTTCTCCGGCTTCCAGTCCTTGGTGTCGTAGGACGCGGCGATCGTCACCTTGCCGTTGAGCTGGTTCAGGGCGCCCTGCTTGAACTGCTTGGCGTTGGGGTCGGTGGGCGAGCCGTTCATCATCACGATCTTCGCGGCGCTGCCCCCCTCGGAGCCCATCGCCTCCAGCAGCGAGCGGCCCTGCACCTCGCCGACCAGTTCGTTGTCGAAGGAGATGTACGCGTCGATCGGGCCCTCGGCGAGCCGGTCGTAGGCGATGACCGGGATGCCCGCGTCCTTGGCCTTCTTCACCACGCCGGCGATGGCGTGCGAGTCCACCGCGTCGACCAGGATGACGTCGACCTTGTCGTCGATCATGCGCTGCATCTGGCTCGCCTGCTTGTCGGCGTCCGCGTCCGCGTTGGCGTAGTCGACGCGGCCCTGGTTGCGCGTCAGCTCGGCGACCTTGTTCTTGATGATGGGGTAGTCGAACTTGTCGTAGCGGGTGTTGGCCGTCTCCGGCAGCAGCAGACCCACCGTCACGTCGTTGCCCTTGGTGGGACTCGCGTCCGCACTGCTCCCGGAGCCGCCGAGCGCCCCGCAGGCCGTCAGCGAGAGGGTCAGCGTGGACGCGGCCACGGCTATGGCGATACGACGCATCGAGGTACTCACTTCTGGTGCCTTCCGGACGAGGGCGCAGCATTGCGACCCAGGTGACTGAAAAGCCAACGCGGAGGCGGGCACCGGCGTCAAGCGAAACCACTTAACGAGATGACAACACCACGCTGCGCGAGCCCTGTGAAGACCCTGCGGAATCTCACGTAACCCCCTCCAAACACCCTTTACGGACCCTCCACGGCACGGTCGCCCGTCCTCCGCCCCGGGCGGGCCCGGCGGGCGCCCGTCGAGCAGGCGAACGAACGAAGTCGGCCACACTCGCACCGGCCCCCGGAAACCCGCGAGAAGCCGCCCACAGCCCCACACGGGACTCCCACGGACGTACAACGGACGAACCCGGGGACAGCCCGGGGACAGCCCGGGGACAGCCCGGGGACAGAGTGGGGGGGGGGGGGGGGGGGGGGGGGGGGGGGGGCCCGCGGGGGGGGGGGGGGGGGCGGGGGGGGGGGGGGTGGGGGCCGGGGTCCGGTGGGGGGTGGCGAGCAGGTCGTTCAGGTGCCAGGTGCGCTGG